>NZ_JAPVZE010000011.1:0-64419 GCF_041432205.1 Streptococcus sp. 27098_8_51 | reverse complement strand
GCTGCAGCAGACAAGGAAGCAGCCGAGGAGGCTAAGAAAGAGGAAGAAGCTAAGCAAGCTGCGGAAGAAAAAGCTCACAGCGAATTGCTTTCAACGCTTGAAGGTATCGAAAAATCAACCATCGATGACATCAACAAGGATGCCACTATCACTGATAAGGAAGCGGCGATTAAGGCGGCTAAAGAAGTGATTGGCAAGGATGCCATCTTGAAAGCTATCGAAGAAGGCGACATTGATGCCTCAGACTTATTGGCAGATTTCTTGGCAGAAGACAGTGAACAAGTAACACCGGCCGAATCAAAAACTCAATCTCAACTTTCAAGCCAAGACCAAGCCAAACTTGCTGCAGCAGATAAGGAAGCAGCGGAAGAGGCAACTAAAGTTCGCTCAGAATTGCTTTCAACGCTTGAAGGTATTGAAAAATCAACCATCGACGACATCACCAAGGATGCCACTATCACTGATAAGGAAGCAGCGATTAAGGCGGCTAAAGAAGTGATTGGCAAGGACGGCATCTTGAAAGCTATCGAAGATGGAGATATTGAAGCATCTGACTTGTTAGATGATTTCTTGGCAGAAGACAGCGATCAGGTGACACCGGCCGAAGCGATGAGCCAAGAAGATTTCTCAAGCCAAGACCAAGCTAAACTCGCTGCAGCGGACAAGGAAGCGGCGGAAGAAGCAGCAAAAGTTCGCTCAGATTTAATCGCTACCCTAGAAAAAATCGAAAAATCAACTATCGATGACATCAACAAGGATGCTACTATCACTGATAAGGAAGCAGCGATTAAGGCAGCTAAGGAAGTGATTGGTAAGGAAGCTATCTTGAAAGCTATCGAAGATGGCGATATCGAAGCGTCAGATTTGTTAGATGATTTCTTGGCAGAAGACAGCGATCAGATGACACCGGCCGAAGTGAAGAGCCAAGAAGATTTCTCAAGTCAAGACCAAGCTAAACTCGCTGCAGCCGACAAGGAAGCAGCGGAAGAAAATAGTAATGCGAAAAAACTTGAGCTAAGTAAATTAGAAGAGCAAGTTGCTAAGATTAAAGCGCAATTATCAAGTTTACAAGTTTCTGGTGACAAGAATAGTCAAGTCAAAGACTTGCAACAAGCTTTAGCAGACTATGAGGATGCTATTAAGACTCTAAGCAGTGTCATGTCGGCTGTTCTTGAAATTGAAGACTTTAAAGGTGGGGTGAACGCAGTAGAAGCTGCAACTGCAGAGTTGCCAGAATACAACAAAGGTGCAAATGCGGTAGAAGCTGCTGTAAATGAACTCCCAGCCTATGGCGAAAGTGGCGCTCCAGCAGTAGCGAATGTTCCAGCTTATGGAGAAAGTGGTTCCCCAGCCGTAGCGAATGTTCCAGTTTATGGAGAAAGCGGTGCTCCGGCAGTAGCGAGTGTTCCAGCCTATGCAGAAAGCGGTGCTCCAGCCGTAGTGAATGTTCCAGCTTACGGAGAAAGCGGTACACCAATAGTAAACAATGCTCTTCCTTATGGAGAAAGCGGTGCTCCGGCAGTAGCGAATGTTCCAGTTTATGGAGAAAGTGGTTCCCCAGCAGTAGCCAATATTCCAGCCTACGCTGAAAAGATTGAACCAGCAGTAAACGAAGTTCCAGAATACACTGGCAGTGTAGCTCCTTTGGCTACAAGCCCTACTCTTGGAACTGAACAAGATCGTACCTACAAAGCGCCTGCAGCAACAGATGAACAATTCCTTCCAAATACGGGAAGCCAAGATGCTTCAGCAGTCGCATCGCTAGGATTTGTTGGTCTCCTTCTTGGTTTGCTACCATTTGCAAAGAGAAAATTGAATAAATAAATCGCATGAAATCAATAAAAGAAAAGGATTTGAATAGTCCTTTTCTTTTTTATGGTGAAATAGGGACAAGTCCACGTTTTTCAGCTCTTTCCGATGGTATTTTTCCTTGCTTTCCTTTATAATGGGTGTATGGACAAGAAAAAATTATTATTAATTGATGGATCTTCAGTTGCTTTTCGAGCTTTTTTTGCGCTCTATCAGCAGTTGGATCGGTTTAAAAATGCTAATGGCCTTCATACCAATGCAATTTACGGCTTTCAACTTATGTTGAATCATGTCTTAGAGCGGGTTGAGCCCAGTCATGTTTTGGTAGCCTTTGATGCAGGTAAGACGACTTTCCGAACAGAGATGTATGCAGACTACAAGGGTGGCCGTGCTAAAACTCCAGATGAGTTTCGTGAGCAATTTCCCTTCATTCGTGAGTTGTTAGACCATCTTGGGATTCGCCATTATGAGTTAGCCCAGTATGAAGCGGATGATATCATCGGGACTCTAGGTCGTTTGGCTGAGAAAGATTCTTTCGATGTGACAATCGTTAGCGGAGATAAGGATTTGATCCAGTTGACGGATGAGCATACGGTGGTCGAGATTTCCAAGAAAGGTGTGGCTGAGTTTGAGGCCTTTACGCCGGACTATCTCATGGAAAAGATGGGCCTCACGCCAGCTCAGTTCATTGATCTTAAGGCCCTCATGGGGGATAAGTCTGATAATATCCCTGGTGTCACGAAAATCGGTGAAAAGACGGGTATCAAGCTCTTGCTGGAGCATGGTTCGCTCGAGGGTATTTATGAAAATATCGATGGGATGAAGGCTTCTAAGATGAAGGAAAATCTCATCAATGATAAGGAACAAGCCTTTTTATCGAAAACACTAGCGACCATTGAGACTCAGGCACCGATTGAGATTGGCCTTGATGATTTGGTCTATAATGGCCCAGATGTGGAAAATCTTGGGAAATTCTACGATGAGATGGGCTTCAAACAGCTCAAACAAGCTTTAAATATTTCATCAACAGATGTGCCTGAAAGTTTGGATTTCGCCATCGTTGACCACGTCAGTCAAGACATGCTGAGTGCCGACTCTATCTTCCACTTTGAACTCTTTGGTGAGAACTACCATACAGATGACTTGGTTGGTTTTGCCTGGTCCTGTGGGGATAAACTTTACGCTACAGACAAACTTGAGCTCTTGCAGGAGCCGATTTTCAAGGAATTTTTAGAAAAAACACCTCTGAAAGTGTATGAATTTAAGAAAGCGAAGGTTCTTTTAAATCGCTTGGGTTTGAACCTCCAGGCACCTGCTTTTGACAGTCGCTTGGCAAAATACTTACTCTCAACAGTCGAGAACAATGAAATCTCAACCATTGCGAATCTCTACGGTCAAACATACTTGGTCGATGATGAGACTTTCTACGGTAAGGGGGTCAAGAAAGCTATCCCTGAGAGAGAGAAATTCTTGGAGCACTTGGCTCGCAAGGTTGCTGTATTGGTTGAGACGGAGCCGGTTTTACTTGAAAAACTCAGTGAACATGGACAGTTAGACCTTCTCTATGACATGGAGCAACCTCTGGCTTTTGTCCTTGCTAAGATGGAAATTGCTGGGATCAAGGTCAAAAAAGAAACCCTACTTGAAATGCAGGCTGAAAATGAGGTCGTCATTGAGCAACTCACTCAAGAGATTTACGAACTGGCTGGTGAGGAGTTTAATATCAATTCACCTAAGCAGTTAGGCGTCCTTCTCTTTGAAAAGCTTGGTCTGCCTCTAGAATACACCAAGAAAACCAAGACAGGTTACTCGACAGCCGTGGATGTGCTTGAGCGACTAGCTCCTATTGCTCCGATTGTTAAAAAAATCCTCGACTACCGTCAGATTGCTAAGATTCAATCTACCTATGTGATTGGCTTGCAGGACTGGATTTTGGATGATGGTAAGATCCACACGCGCTATGTGCAAGATTTGACTCAGACTGGGCGTTTGTCTAGTGTGGATCCAAACTTGCAAAATATTCCTGTACGTTTGGAGCAAGGTCGTCTCATTCGTAAGGCTTTTGTTCCTGAGTGGGAGGATAGTGTGTTGCTCAGCTCGGACTATTCACAGATTGAATTGCGCGTTTTGGCTCATATTTCTAAAGATGAGCACTTAATTAAGGCTTTCCAAGAAGGAGCTGACATCCATACTTCAACGGCCATGCGGGTCTTTGGCATTGAACGTCCTGAAGATGTGACTCCAAACGACCGTCGTAATGCCAAGGCGGTAAACTTTGGAGTGGTTTACGGGATTTCAGATTTTGGTTTGGCAAACAATCTTGGTATTAGTCGTAAGAAGGCCAAAGCCTACATTGACACTTACTTTGAACGTTTTCCTGGAATCAAAAACTATATGGAAGAAGTGGTACGTGAAGCGCGTGATAAGGGATATGTAGAGACCCTCTTCAAGCGTCGTCGTGAGTTACCAGATATCAATTCGCGTAACTTCAACATTCGTGGTTTTGCAGAGCGGACTGCCATCAACTCTCCTATCCAGGGTTCGGCAGCAGATATTCTTAAGATTGCTATGATTCAGCTAGATAAGGCTCTAGTTGAAGGTGGCTATCAGACCAAGATGCTGTTGCAAGTGCATGATGAAATCGTCCTTGAGGTTCCGAAATCAGAACTAGCAGTCGTTAAAGTTTTAGTGAAACAAACCATGGAAGAAGCCATCCAGCTCAGTGTTCCACTCATTGCTGATGAGAATGAAGGAGCAACCTGGTACGAGGCTAAATAAGAAAGTTATGAAAGAGTTTGAAGCATTTGCCTTCAAACTCTTTTTCATAGGTTTCTGTAAGCAGTTTCCTTGACTTTTACTAGTATTTGCGTTACTATATTTCCATATAAGATATGGGAGTCTGTGTACAGTCTGAGAGGAAGTGTTAAACTTCGACCGCACCTGATCTGGGTAATGCCAGCGTAGGGAACGATACTTAGCCGAATTCTGCACCTTTTCCATATATGGAAGAGGTTTTCTTTTTGTCAAAGGGAAACCTGAGAAAAGGAGGTTTTTATGAAAGCAAGCATTGCCTTGCAAGTCTTGCCCCTATCACAGGGGATTAATCGAATTGCTATTATCGATCAGGTTATTGCTTATCTGCAGGCGCAGTCCGTGACCATGGTGGTGACACCTTTTGAAACGGTCTTGGAAGGGGAGTTTGATGAGCTCATGCGTATTCTCAAAGACGCGCTAGAAGTGGCAGGGCAGGAAGCAGATAATGTCTTTGCCAATGTCAAAATAAATGTAGGAGAAATTTTAAGTATTGATGAGAAACTTGAAAAGTATACTGAGACGACATATTAGTCTATTGGGTTTTCTAGGAGTCTTGTCAATCTGGCAGTTAGCAGGAATATTCAAACTTTTACCCAAGTTTATCCTACCAACTCCCTTTGAAATTCTCCAGGCCTTTGTTCGTGACAGAGAATTTCTCTGGCACCATAGCTGGGCGACCTTGAGAGTGGCTTTGCTAGGTCTAGTCTTGGGAGTCTTGATTGCCTGTATCATGGCGGTGCTTATGGACAGTCTGACTTGGCTCAATGATCTTATCTACCCTATGATGGTGGTTGTTCAGACCATTCCGACCATTGCTATAGCCCCTATCCTGGTCTTGTGGCTAGGCTATGGAATTTTGCCCAAGATTGTCTTGATTATCCTGACGACAACCTTCCCTATCATCGTCAGTATTTTGGATGGATTTAGGCATTGTGACAAGGATATGCTGACCTTGTTTAGTCTGATGCGAGCCAAGCCTTGGCAAATCCTTTGGCATTTTAAAATCCCGGTCAGCCTGCCTTACTTTTATGCAGGTCTGAGGGTCAGTGTCTCCTACGCCTTTATCACAACCGTGGTGTCCGAGTGGCTAGGAGGTTTTGAAGGTCTTGGTGTTTATATGATTCAGTCTAAAAAACTGTTTCAGTATGATACCATGTTTGCCATTATTATTCTGGTGTCGATTATCAGCCTTTTGGGTATGAAGTTGGTCGATATTAGTGAAAAATATGTGATTAAATGGAAACGTCCCTAAGATAAGGATGTTTTAGAAAAAGAAAAGAGGAAATGAAGATGAAGAAAACATGGAAAGTGTTTTTAACGCTTGTGACAGCTCTTGTAGCTGTCGTGCTGGTGGCTTGTGGTCAAGGGACTGCTTCTAAGGACAATAAAGAAGCAGAACTCAAGAAGATTGACTTTATCCTAGACTGGACGCCAAATACTAACCACACAGGGCTTTATGTTGCTAAGGAAAAAGGTTATTTCAAAGAAGCTGGAGTGGATGTTGACTTGAAATTGCCACCAGAAGAAAGCTCATCTGACTTGGTGATCAATGGCAAGGCACCATTTGCCATCTATTTCCAAGACTACATGGCTAAGAAATTGGAAAAAGGGGTAGGAATCACTGCCGTTGCTGCTATCGTAGAACATAATACATCAGGAATCATCTCTCGTAAATCTGACAATGTTAGCAGTCCAAAGGACTTGGTTGGGAAGAAATACGGTACTTGGAATGATCCAACGGAGCTAGCTATGTTGAAAACATTAGTAGAATCACAAGGTGGAGACTTTGAGAAGGTCGAAAAAGTACCAAACAACGACTCAAACTCCATCACACCGATTGCCAATGGCGTTTTTGACACTGCTTGGATTTACTACGGTTGGGATGGTATCCTTGCCAAATCTCAAGGCGTAGACGCCAATTTCATGTACTTGAAAGACTATGTCAAGGAGTTTGACTACTACTCACCAGTTATCATCGCAAACAACGACTATCTAAAAGACAACAAGGAAGAAGCTCGCAAAGTCATCCAAGCTATTAAAAAAGGTTACCAATATGCTATGGAACACCCAGAAGAAGCTGCAGATATCCTCATTAAGAACGCACCTGAACTCAAGGAAAAACGTGACTTTGTCATCGAATCTCAAAAATACTTGTCAAAAGAATACGCAAGCGACAAGGAAAAATGGGGACAATTTGACGCTGACCGCTGGAATGCCTTCTACAAATGGGATAAAGAACATGGTATCCTTAAAGAAGACTTGACAGACAAAGGTTTCACTAATGAATTTGTAAAATAATGACAGAAATTAGACTAGAACACGTAGGCTATGCCTATGGCGATGAAAAGATTTTAGAGGACATCAACCTGCAGGTGACATCAGGTGAAGTAGTTTCTATCCTAGGTCCAAGTGGTGTTGGAAAGACCACCCTCTTTAACCTAATCGCTGGGATTTTAGAAGTCCAGTCTGGGCGAATTGTCCTTGACGGCGAGGAAAATCCTAAGGGGCGCGTGAGTTATATGTTGCAAAAGGATCTCCTCTTGGAGCACAAAACGGTGCTTGGCAATATCATCCTGCCCCTCTTGATTCAAAAGGTGGATAAGACAGAAGCTATTGCCCGAGCGGACGAAATCCTTGCGACCTTCCAGCTGACAGCCGTACGGGATAAGTATCCTCATGAGCTCAGTGGTGGGATGCGTCAGCGTGTGGCCTTGCTTCGGACCTACCTTTTCGGGCACAAGCTCTTTCTCTTGGATGAGGCCTTTAGTGCCTTGGATGAAATGACCAAGATGGAACTCCACGCTTGGTACTTGGAGATTCACAAACAGCTACAGCTGACGACCTTGATCATTACACATAGCATCGAAGAGGCCCTCAATCTCAGTGACCGCATCTACATCTTGAAAAATCGTCCTGGGCAAATTGTTTCAGAAATTAAACTAGATTGGTCCCAGAACGAAGACAAGGAAGTCCAAAAAATTGCCTACAAACGGCAAATATTAGCAGAATTGGGATTAAATACTTAGCCTTTTAAGAAATTAGTATATATTAAATACAAGCGAAATCCTTGCTTGTATTTTTTGTTTCAAAGCTGATGAACATGCATGATTAGGCTTATTATTTAAAGAAATGGTAAGTTAATATAAAAATAAATAAATTTTAGTTGACATTTTGTAATGGAACTGTATAATATAATTGAACCATTATAGACAATAAGGAGGATAATGTGGTGAAAAAGAGAACTAGTAAACTCTTTCGTGGCTTGATGGCCTTGCTACTGGTTGTGTCGGTCTTTTTGCCTGCACTAAGACTTAATGGAGTAGTTAGTGCTGCCGAAAAAACTGAATCAGAGTACACTTTGACTACAGAACCGACGATTAATACGAACCGATTAGTCGATCATGCCAAATATGGTGAAGGTAAGTTCTATCTTAAAACAACTTACGCATTCCCAGACAATGTAACTCTGAAAAACGGTGATTTCATGGTTTATCACGTTCCAAATGAGTTCAAAATCGAAGTAGATTCTACTACAGATTTGAAAGCTCCGAACGGTGATACGATTGCAACGCTGACAACAGAGAAGGCAACGAATACTGCTAAGATTACAGTAACAAACGAAGAGTACTTTAAGAAGTTTAATGAGAACAAGCAAATTGTTGCATCATTTACTGTAGTATGGGCAGACCATGTTGAAAAGAATAAGGAATATGAAATCAACATTCCTGGTGCAGGAGTTTATCATCTGACTCGTATCGTTCCAGACGTTGACCCAACTGGATTTACTAAATGGGGAGTTCAAGATTCAGACGACCCTAACTATGTAAACTGGCGTATCCGTGTTAACCGCTATGCAAAATCTTACACTGGTGTAAACATCCAAGATACTATTCCTGATGGACAAGTTCTTGCAAGTGAAATCACTGGTTACTACTTCCCAGACTGGGAAAATGGTTACGGAAGAACAAAATTGGATAGTGCTCATGTCCAAGTAACAGATAAGAACCATTTCTCAATTACACCTAATGGTGATGGAACTCTTGATCATAAAGGTTTGTTCATCCTATACCGTACTCGTTTGACTAAACCAGTTGACCAAGTTACTAAACGTGTACTAAATAACGTGTCGGTAACTACAAACGAGGAAGCTCAACCAATTGATTTTGAAGGTTTTGCACCAATTACCACAACAGACGGTATTGGTGGAGGTGCCAAATCGGATGAGGTTGCTCTAGAAGTAACCAAGAAACTTGAAGGTAAAGCTCTTGAAAAAGATGCATTTAGTTTCCAACTTCTAGATGACAAAGGTAATGTTTTACAAACTGTCAAAAATGATGAGAATGGTAAAGTGAAGTTCGAGGCAATCAAATACAAAGAAGCAGGAACTTTTAAATATACCATTAAAGAAGTTAATGATAACAAACCTGGATACACTTATGATGCGAACGTCCTTAAAGCGACTGTAACAGTAGAAGATGTTTTGGGTGAAAAATTAGCAAGCGTCAAATTTGAAGATTCTAAGAAAGAATTTACAAACTCATACGCTGCTACAGAAGCAAAACTTCAACTTGAAGCTAAGAAAGTCTTGAACGGTAAAGCTATTGAGGCTGGCCAATTTGAATTTGAGTTGAAAGAAAACGGAACAGTTCTCCACACTGTTTCAAACGATGCAAACGGTAAGATTCAATTCCCAGAACTTACGTTCACAAAAGAAGAAACTCGTACATTCACTATTACTGAAAAAGCAGGTGATGTAGCCGGAGTTGAATACGATCCAAATGCTTATGAAGTAACAGTAGTCGTTAAAGATAACGGCCAAGGTCAACTTGTTGCAACTGCAACAGGTGCAGACAACCTTGCTTTCACGAACGTTTATAAAGCTAAACCAGCAAAAGCTACCATCACAGCTACTAAAGTCTTGAACGGTAAAGATCTTGAAGCTGATAAATACGAATTCGAACTTAAAGAAGGTGACAAAGTCGTTGCGACAGCTAAAAACGCTGCAGACGGTACTGTGACTTTCAAAGAAATTGAGTACGCAGCAGTAGAAAACCACACTTACACTATCTTAGAAAAAGCAGGTAGTGAAGGAGGTGTGACATATGACACTGCTAAACACGAAGTTAAGGTAGCAGTTACAGATAACGGTCAAGGACAACTTGTTGCGGCTGTTACAGGTAACAACCCAACTTTCACCAACACTTATAAAGCAACTCCAGCAAAAGCTACCATCACAGCTACTAAAGTCTTGAATGGTAAAGAGCTTGAAGCTGACAAATACGAATTCGAACTTAAAGAAGGTGACAAAGTCGTTGCGACAGCTAAAAACGCTGCAGACGGTACTGTGACTTTCAAAGAAATTGAGTACGCAGCAGCAGGTAAGCACACTTACACTATCTCTGAAAAAGCAGGTAGTGAAGGAGGTGTGACATACGACACTGCTACACATGAAGTGACAGTAAATGTTACAGATAACGGTCAAGGTCAACTTGAGGCGGCTGTTACAGGTAACAACCCAACCTTCACTAACGCTTATAAAGCTGCTTCAACAACTGTAAACATCACGGCTAAGAAAGTCTTGAATGGTAAGGTCCTTGAAGCTGGTAAATACGAATTCGAACTTAAAGAAGGTGACAAGGTCGTTGACACAGCTACAAACGCAGCAGACGGAACTGTTACTTTCAAAGAAATTGAGTACGCAGCAGTAGAAAACCACACTTACACTATCTCTGAAAAAGCAGGTAGTGA
Source organism: Streptococcus sp. 27098_8_51 (assembly GCF_041432205.1). Classification (GTDB taxonomy): domain Bacteria; phylum Bacillota; class Bacilli; order Lactobacillales; family Streptococcaceae; genus Streptococcus. The sequence continues at coordinate 54,048 of NZ_JAPVZE010000011.1, read as the reverse complement.
AGGAGGTGTGACATACGACACTGCTAAACACGAAGTTAAGGTAGCAGTTACAGATAACGGTCAAGGCCAACTTGTTGCGGCTGTTACAGGCAACAATCCAACCTTCACCAACACTTATAAAACAACTCCAGCAAAAGCTACCATCACAGCTACTAAAGTCTTGGATGGTAAAGCTCTTGAAGCTGATAAATACGAATTCGAGCTTAAAGAAGGTGACAAAGTCGTTGCAACAGCTAAAAACGCAGCAGACGGTACTGTGACTTTCAAAGATATTGAGTACGCAGCAGTAGAAAACCACACTTACACTATCTCTGAAAAAGCAGGTAGCGAAGGAGGTGTGACATACGACACTGCTACACATGAAGTGACAGTAAACGTTACAGATAACGGTCAAGGTCAACTTGTTGCGGCTGTTACAGGTAACAACCCAACTTTCACCAACACTTATAAAGCATCTTCAGCAACTGTAAACATCACGGCTACTAAAGTCTTGAATGGTAAAGCTCTTGAAGCCGGTAAATATGAGTTTGAACTTAAAGAAGGTGACAAAGTAATCGGAACAGCGACAAACGCTGCAGACGGTACAGTTGCTTTCGCAGGTATTGAGTACAAAGAAGCAGGCGACCACACATACACTATCTCTGAAAAAGCAGGTAGCGAAGCAGGTGTAACTTACGATAAATCTACTCACAATGTAACAGTAAAAGTTACAGATAATGGACAAGGTAAACTTGTTGCAGATGTAAAAGACAACAACCCAACCTTCACCAACACATATAAAGCAACTCCAGCAAAAGCTACTATCACGGCTAGGAAAGTCTTGGATGGTAAAGCTCTTGAAGCTGATAAATACGAATTCGAGCTTAAAGAAGGTGACAAAGTCGTTGCAACAGCTAAAAACGCTGCAGACGGTACTGTGACTTTCGAAGCTATCGAATACGCAGTAGAAGGTGAGCACACTTACACTATGACTGAAAAAGCAGGTAGCGAAGCAGGTGTGACTTACGATACTGCTAAACACGAAGTTAGGGTAAACGTTACAGATGATGGTGCAGGTCAACTTGTTGCAACTGTTACAGGTAACAACCCAACCTTCACCAACACATATAAAGCAGCTTCAACAACTGTAAATATTACCGCTAAGAAAGTCTTAGAAGGTAAAGCCCTTGAAGCAGGCAAATATGAGTTTGAACTTAAAGAAGGTGACAAAGTAATCGGAACAGCTACAAACGCTGTAGACGGTACAGTTGCTTTCGCAGGTATCGAGTACAAAGAGGCTGGTGAGCACACTTACACTATCTCTGAAAAAGCAGGTAGCGAAGCAGGTGTGACATACGATAAATCTACTCACAATGTAACAGTTAAAGTTGTTGATAACGGTGCAGGCAAACTTGTTGCGACTGTAACTGACAACAACCCAACCTTCACAAACACTTATGTTGCGTCTTCAACACAAGTAACTTTCTCAGCTAAGAAAGTCTTGAAAGGTGATAAAGAGCTTGTAAAAGGTCAATTTAAGTTTGAACTTAAAGAAGGTGACAAAGTCGTTGAGACAGCTACAAACGCTGCAGACGGTACTGTTACTTTCACAGCAATTGAGTACAAAGAAGCAGGTGAGCACACTTACACTATTACTGAAGTAAAAGGTGACGATAAGAATATCAAATATGATGAGAATTCTTACAAAGTGACAGTAACAGTGACAGATAATGGTGCGGGTCAACTTGTAACAGAAGTTACAGGTAACAACCCAACAATCACTAACACGTATACTGAACCGAAAAAAGAAGAACCTAAGGAAGGTCCTAAGGGTGAACAGCCTAAGGGAGATTTGCCAAACACTGGTGGAGCAGACTTTACAGCATTCTCTACTATTCTTGGTCTAGTTCTTGCAGCTTTGGCAGGACTTGTATACCGTGCTAAAAAAGTTGACTAATCTTAACTTTGAATAACTAAAAAAGATGGCGACTGTTTTACAGTCCCATCTTTTTGTTTTGGATAGTTTATAATAATCTTCGCAACTCGTTCCCTTTTCCTTTAAAAAAATCAAAAATTTCGGTATAATAGTCATTATACCGAAATCATTCTATAATCGTTGATACATAAGGGTTTTATGTATCGCTTTTTTAATTTTGTGGACTTTTTTAAGAACTTTTTATTTTTTCGAGGGCAGTTTCAAAGAATGAGACTGCTCTTTTTTGGTTTTCTTTTGATAAATGGCTGTAAGTATCCATAGTTACAGATATTTTTGCATGGCCAAGTCGTGTCTGTATCTCCTTGTAAGGTAGACCAGCATTAAGCAAGATACTAGCGTGAGTGTGTCGGAAAGCATGAAAGCCTAAATCAGTACAGTTAGCGTTTTTTAAGTGCTTATGTAGGCGATAATCAACCTTTCGAGTATTGACATAGTTGTCAAAGCTATCAGAGAATACTTTCTCATAGGTTAAACCAATGTTTTTACCGTTTTCTGCTTGTCTTGCTCGGTAGAGTCGAAGCATGAGTACTGTTTTATGATCGATGTCTAGAACTCTATAGCTTGATTTTGTCTTAGGAGTGTTTACCTGGTTTAAAATGTTGAGTGTTTTGTTAATATCGATTGTTCCGTTCTGCAGGTCAATATCAGACCATTCCAGGGCCAGACATTCACGGATGCGCAGTCCAGTAGCTAGGAGCGTTTTATAAAGCACAGTATCGTAGAAATTGACAAAGGTATTCTCCAGGTTATCGAGATAGGAGAGGAAGTTTTTAAGTTCCTGATCTTGAAAGTATTTAATTTCTTGTTTATCTCTTGTTATCTTTCTAGGAATGACAACATCACGAGCAGGGTTATTGTCTAATGCCTGGATAGAGACCCCATACTGTAGAATACGTTTATTTAAGGCGTGAAGATGATTGTATTCTTTATACCCCGTTCCGTCCTGATTGTACTCATCCGCCCATTTATTTACCTGAGTTTGGATAATGACAGGTGTAAGTTTATCTAGTTTGTAAGTACCAAATGAGGGCAAGAGGTAATTATTTAAGCAGCCTTTTATCTTTATCTGCGTATTAGTCTTTATGGTATGCTGATAGGTTTGCCAGAATAAGTCCACAAGTTCGCTATAGGTTGTTATATGTGAGCGTTGTTTCCGTGTAGAGCCGTTTTTCTCAAATTCTACCTTAGCCTGGGTGGCTTTGTTTCTGAGTTCTTTCTTTGTTCGTGCTGATATGGTAGTCTTGACCTTCTTACCCGTTACGGTATCGATGCCAAGATAGATACTGGAGCGGTAGACTGCTGATCCGTCTTTTTTCGTGTGTTGTGTAATTTTCATTGTTTTAACTCCTTTTCCATCAGCAGGCAAGCAATTAGAAAAGGTTTTGAGTTTATACCATGCGAGGAGCTACGAGAACTCCTCTATTTTCGATTTTAAGCAGTCAGACGGTAAATAATACTAGAGTATGAAACAAGGCGGATATGGGGCTTATATGGGGAATAGAAAAAGTGTATCAACTAAAAAGCTGATACACTTATTTTCTTGTTGTAACCCTGACCTATATAGAGATACAGGCATAGAGCAGTGTAACCCAAAAGGGTTTCTTTTACGATTAAGAAATATAATATCACTTTTTAGAAATTTTTACAAGTGTTTTAACAAAATTTATGTAGATTTCTACAATTTTCGGATTTTGTTTGTAGTAATCTTCATGTTTTTTAGCACGTTTTGCAATTTTGATAAATTCTTTAAAACGCTGTTTTCCTAGTGCTTTACTACAATATTCACGATGCAATACTACGAGGGAAAATATATCATGTATTTTACGATATTTTATAATATCCCGAGAGATATTAAGCATAGAAGCAAGAGAAGTAATAGAACTTGAAGGGGATAGTGTTTGCTCTAACACATCCACCAGTATAACATTGCTATGGGCGCAAGCATTACGAATATGGCGAGCATATTTCCCTAACTGCTTCGCTTTTTTTAGTCGTTTATTACTTGGATATTTATCACAGTACATTTCAACCAAGTAGCATAGATTCCCAAAGTCCATGACTTCAATCAATACCCATATAGGGATATCATTTTTATGTTTGATATAAACGTTTTTTAGGTAATGATTTTTTGATAAAGCGTTTTTAGTATTTGTAAACCCTATAGGATTATAGACAGCATAATCCTTTACTATATCGTATCCATCAACTTTTGGATTTTTCGTTATAACATCCATTAGAGCAGTTTTGATACTATGTTCAACGTCCAGACAAATATCCATTAGGAAGTAACGTATCTGCATATCAATTACAGCCAGGTCAGCTAACGTCGCAAATTCTATATTATATTTACCATCTATTTTATTGAAAAGTTTTCGATAGCTCGATATTTTATAGTAGTAGTTCCGTGTTTGTAATATATCTTTGGCAGTGTTCTGATCAAAAATATTGAACAGAATACCATTTGCGACCATCTTATCTATCAATGCTTGGTAGCTTAAGAGTTGCTTTCTTTTATCGCTCATTATTCTCCTTTCTGTTAATCAATCCTTCAAATTCTCTCTATTTTCGCGCAAAGTAGCTGAAAATCAGGCTATATTGTATAAAGATTTTAGATAATCTTCTCAAATACCATTGTGGCTTGAATACGGTCGCCACCGCCTAGTCCTTTGCTTCCACCATTGGCGGTTGTGATGGTATGCAGGCGATAACCTTTTGAAGCTTGTTTATTGATAACATCTTCTAATTCTGTAAGGTTTCCTGATCCAGTACCGAAAAACTTTTCTTTTAAAGTTACCTGAAGGACAACATAGTGTAGTCCATTTACTCCAGATGCGGTAGAAAAACTACCTTCTTGTTTTACAGTATCAAAAAATCCCATGGGGGTTACTCCTTTTCGTTGTCTCTCTCAGATAGTTTTTGAACTAAATCAAAAGCTATTTTTTTATCATAGTCATTTAAAGAAATATAGTTGATTAAAATATCTGCAAAATTCGTCCCCATTTCTATATCATTAACTATTAACTTTTCGATAGTTAGCATGTAGCTTTGATTAAAATCAGCTAAACCTTTGCCAAAATTCTCGTATTTTTTTGGATTGTTTATATGTTCTTCAACGTTTTCATATGCTGATTGAACCTTTTTTAGCAAATCATAATTTGGTTTAATGTTATTTAATTCATTCATATCAAGATTTTCGAAAAAATCTTGTAATTTAGTAGTCATCTCTTCAGGAGATATTTCATCATGGCCTAAAAGAGTTGCAACACTAACCCCAAAGTAATCTGCTAAACTCTCCCATACTTTATTGTTTCTTGGTTTTCGAGTTCCATTTTCATAATACATTAATTGACTATCAGAAACGGTAATATTGTATTTTTCTTTTAAAATTCTTCTAAGTTTATTCAAAGATAAATTTTCTTTTTCTCTAAATTCTTTGAGCTTTATTTCCACAGCGTATAACCTACTTTAATTGTTTTAAGTTGATTATATCATAGCAAAGAATTTTTTTCTATAAAAATTCTCAAAAAAAGAATAAAACCACTTGACACTCTCAAAAAAAGAGTATATACTTAAATTATTCTCAAAATGAGAATAAAACATAGAAAGGAGAGAGAAAAAATGATTATTACACAATCGCAAGCGAAAGCGTTACGAAGAAAAAAAGCCGATTTACAATTAAAAAATTATGAGTTAGCTTTTGAAATTGGAGTTTCACCTAAAACAGTTCCTAAAATTCTGAAAGGTGATTATAAAGCTCCTAAAAGAATTTATGCTAGCGTAATGGAATGGCTTGCTAAAGATTACTAGAAAGGAGCATAAGACAGAATCAAGAATATTTCTGCTTGCTACCTATGGCAGTATCAAGGGTTTGTAGGGGTTCATTCTCTCCTAATTTTTCCCTACCTCAATGATTTACCTTGGTACTGTTTTAGGTGGCAAGCACTATCTACAAGAAGAAAGGAGCGAACCAATGGAACTGGTTTATATGGACGGTAAGAAAGAACCGTATACGCTGAGCAGTATCGTTGCAGAGTGTACAGGATTGCAACATCATACAATAACCAAGACGATCCGCAAACATCAAGAAAGGTTTGAACGGTTCGGAAAGGTCGGATTTAAAATCCAAGCTATGGAAAGTGGCCAGAATACCAAGGACTATATTTTGAATGAGCAACAAGCGACCTTGTTAGTTACATTTTTAAAAAATACCGAGCAAGTGGCCAACTTCAAAACAAACCTAGTCAAAGCATTCTTTGAGATGCGTGACGAACTTTCTAAACGCTACCTTCAAAGAGAACTGGAAAAGCCGAAGCGTAAAAGTTTAACTGAAGCTATTCAAACATGGGAGAAAGCCCCCAAGCATGCCTATAGTACACTTACAAACTTACTACTAAAGGGAGTGACAGGGAAGCATAAAGCGCAACTCATGAAGGAGCGAGAAAGTAAGAACGGTATCGATGGCTTGACAAGTGTAGAACTGATAAGCTATCAGCGCTTGGAAGATATGGCAATAGCTATGATCAACTTGAATAGGGGGTATTCAGAAATTAAGGAATTAATTTTTAAAGCATAGGAGTATAGAAAATGGAAAATGAATTTAAGACAGTTACAAATGCCAAAGGGTTAGAAATTCCTAAGTATTCCAATGATTTTAAAAAGCTAGTTGAGAAAGACAGATCACTAGCCGAATATATTTGTATGAACTACGAGAACTTGGACAGTGAAGACCTGGGCGCATTTCTTGAAACAGTAGAACAGGGAATCAGTTGGATTCTAGATCTTATCGAAAGTAAAGACTTGCTTTATAAACCAAAGTCAGGTAGTAATCATGCAAAAAGAAAATAAAAAAATCACTTGCTCAAATTTTAGACGAGGCGAGCAAGCGACAAGATTAAGGATATAGAAATTTTTTCTATGCTCTGATTATAGCAAAAAATATCTATTCTATCAAATACCTAAAAAAACCGAAGAGCAGGCAAGCAATTAGAAAAGGTTTTGAAAATCAAGTGCTGACAGGGTGATTCTAAGACCTTGTTTAGCTGAAAGATGGGTAATTACTCACGAAACACCGCTACAAGCGTTCGCCAACTTGGGGCAATCGCCCAGCGTTTGGAGTGGTGAAGCATACCATATAGAAAACAGGCAAGAAAAAGGACAAGGAAAGGCTAATGGAGAAAAATATGACTCTAGATCTAGATAACATGACACAATCAGAATTTGACAACCGAATTACTGAAATCAAGGATAGAAATCCGAACCTCTTTCAGTTCATCATTGACTTTTTAGATGATAAAGTAACTCCAGAAGAGGTGTACGACTTTCTGAAGATGGAGCGAAGCTATCAAGTAAATTATATCAAGAATTACAAAGCGAGGGCATAGCATGAATGAACTAGAATTAAGCAATACGCAGTCTATTGTCTTTACTTTGCTACTGCTTGGCCTACTACTTTATCTAAACCGCCGAGACCGCAAAAAAAGCGCCCAAATCGAGCGAGAAAGTACACAGACGATAGAAACAACTAGCGAGGATTTAAGCCCTGATTATGGGCGATATATTCAGCTTGCAGCGGTTAAGCCATGGGGGTACTAATATGTTTGAAAAAATGATTGAAGATTTAAAGTCTAAGATTTTGGAAGCAGTGGAACGGTATTTAAAAAGCCATGAGAAAGTACCTCAAAAAAGATTAGATTTGATCAGTAAGGTGGAACTAAAGGAAGAACTGGGCATAGGAGATAAAACCTTGATAAAATGGGAAGGTGCAGGACTACCGCAGTATATACCGCCTATTGAAGATACTAGAAAAGCGTATTATAAAATCTCAGACGTTTTAAAGTTTTTGGGGGTAGATGATGGCAAAGACTAAAATATATTTTTGGTTAAAAGTTGATAAGAAGTTTTTTGATAATCTTTTTATTAAACGACTTAAAAATATGCCTGGTGGCTACACTATGACAGTGATTTATATCCGTCTTATGTTGGAAAGTTTAGAAGATGATTGTATTTTGTACTATGAGGGGTATTTTGATAATTTGGTACAGGAGCTAGCCTTAAAATTGGATGTGTCCGAGGATGATATAAATATGACAGTTGCATATTTTACAAAATGCGGACTGATTCAGATAGACGATGATGGCCATGCTACATTATCGCAAGCAAAAGCCATGGTTGAGAGTGAAACAAACTGGGCGAAATATAAGCGAGACCAAAGAAAAAATAGTCAAGATATACCAAAATTGGAGAATGTCCAAAATAAAAAGACTATTTCCAACTCATGTCCAACAGATATAGAGATAGATAAAGAGTCAGATAAAGAGTTATATAAAGAATATATATTGTCAGGTAAACCTGACTTTACTTTCCCAAATTGGTTAACTCCGAGAATGATTGAGGAAATAACTAAAGGACATCCTGAGAAGTATTTAATAAGAATCCCTCTAGCTTATCTGAATCATACAGTTGGGAAAAATTATAAATATTTGGACAAAAACTTGAAGCCGATAATGGCACGATTCAAAGAAGGCTATACACTTGAAGATTTTAAACAGGTGATAGATATTAAAACGGCAGAATGGAAGGATAGTCCTGAGTTTTCTAAATATCTGAGACCAGAAACACTTTTCGGAACTAAGTTTGACGGTTATTTGAATCAAAAGCCTAAAACCATAAAAGGGAAGTCCGAAGGCAACTTTCCAGATCTACCATTTTAGGAGTTGCAAAGATGAAGGAACAATTTAAAGAATTTAATAACAGAAAAATATCGGATAAAGTTTGCGATATTCACCAGGTAAATTATTGGGAAATTTCTGTACCAGTGTTAGGGAGTTCAGAAAGAAAAGTACAAGCATTTTGCCCGGAGTGTGTAAAGGGAGAGATTAAACAAAAAGAACAAGACCTATTACAGCAGTTCGAGGACAGACAGGCTTACTTTAAAACTTATGATGTCTTAATGCGTGATAGTACGATCCCTAACGAGTTGAAAGGAGCAACGTTTGATAATTTCTTTGTTAAGACGACAGAAGAGCGTCAGATGTTAGAGTTTGTAAAGGGGCAAGTCCAGAAGTACCTTGCAGGTATGACGGGAAATACTTTAATCAGTGGTAGCACAGGAATAGGAAAAAGTCATTTATCTCTTGCCTTGGCTAAAGAAATCAATGAGAGTTTTAGGGAGAAGCACGAGCCTAAGAGTGTCTTGTTTGTCAGCTTAACCGAGATTATCAAGCAGATAAAAGAAGGCTGGGCTTATGGAAGAAATGCAAACTTAACAGAGTATGAGGCGGTTAAAAAGCTTGTTGATGTAGATTTTCTAATCATCGATGACCTGGGGGCAAAAAATGGGACGGTAACACCTAAGAGTGACTGGGAACAGGATTTCTTGTTTGATATTATCAACAATCGAGAAACTACGATTTTCAACACGAACCTAGATAGTAGCGAACTGCGGACTGTTTACAATGCTAGAAATTCAAGTAGAATTTTGAAAGGTTTAGAAGGGAACACTTTCAAGGCTTTTACGATCAAAGACAAGAGATACACTATAAACACAGTGAGGGGAGAATTTCAATGAATGATGATAAAATGCGATTTGCAACAGAAAAAGGCTTTGTTGTCTACGAAAAATGTGGTATAATAGAGATAGAAAAAGTTCCAAGGTTTGGAGAGATAACTTTATTCTACTCAGATGGGAAATTTACCCATCTAGTCAAAAAAGAAACTAAAAAATAGGTCTATTGAGAACAACTCAGGGACATACCGTAAGCATATAATGCTAGTGGTATGTCCCTTTTTGTTTGCATAGAAAGGGGGTGAGGAAGATGTCAGGAGATACTTCTTTAGGGTATGTAGTAGCCAATAAGTTTTCTATGGATCCAGATAAAAGACAGAAAATCTTTTCTCAGTGTAAAAAAGAAGATGATAGCTTAGAACAACGGAAACAAGAAATACTAGAAAAATATGCTAACAAACAAGACAAATCAAAATCTAGAAAAGATGATTCTAAAGGCTCGGAGAGTTCTAAAAGAAAAGCTAAAAGCAAAGAATTTTAGAAAAAATTATAAACAAAAATCAGATATTAAAAGATGAAGGAGCAAAAAATGACAACTAACTTAGCTAAACAAAAAGAAAATCTAGAAGCTTATATCCGAAGTACGGGTTATAACACTAGAGGGATGAACGTAGAAAATAATCATGTACTCATTGAAAAACCAATCCTTGATAGTTACGAAAATGAACATCAACGTAAAGAACTGGTTGATCTAGTAAATGTTATTGAGACTCGTACCCGTGGTGGGAAGTATGAAGTAACTGACTTTGAATCTGATTCATTACAAGAAGTTAGCGAAAATTCGGTTGAGAGAACAGAAACAGATAAAAAGAAAACTATCAGCGTTGATTACTTAGTTAAATTATTCAGTGGAAAACTTGATTTTTCACAGGAACAATTAGACGATGGTCAATATAATTTAACGGATTTTCTTGGTAAGAAGATTATTAAATTAAAACGTAGAACACGAAATAAAGAGATTGGGAAAATTCTCCAAACTGCGAAAGTGCAGACTGCTACAAGTATCGACGACTTGAAATCTATTGTTTCTTTAATCAATCCAGAGCGCAATGTATCTATGGTTGTTAGTCAATCACTATTTAGTGTCTTAGAAAAAATGAAAGACACTTCAGGAAATTATCTTCTTAAGGTTGATAAAGAGACAGGGACAAGTGAAACATTCTTTGTAGATAACTTTTTAATTGTAGATGATACAACATTAGGGAATAAAGGTGATAAAAAAGGCTTTATCGGAGATCTAGAAAACTTTGTTACTTTGTTTGATCGAAAGAAAGATACACTTAGTTGGGTGAATGCGAATGACTATTTTGGGAAACGGTTGATTTTACATACCCGATTTGATGTAAAAAAAATTGAAGAAGATTGTGGTTACTTTATTCAATGGAACTAGGAGAAAGAAATGGATATTAATCAAGTATTTGAAACACTGGATGATCTAGATAATAAAAAAAGTAAGATTAATTCAGCACGAGAACAGTTAAGCGAAAAAAGGAAAAGCCTGTTAGGCAATCAAGCAGTTTCATTTGAGAACATAGATTCTTTTTTGTCAAATAACTTAGAATCTTTAGAGCAGCTGGAAAAGATGGAAAAAGCTATTAATGGCCTTCAGGAAAAATTTGATAGTGATTTTTCAGAAGCTAATGCAGTCATCTTTGAATACATTTTTAAAGAAACTAAGCAACGGATGGAAACTAAGAAGATCTATAAACAATACCGAAAGAAACTTAGACGAATTTTGGACGCATATGATGAAATTCAAGAACTGAAGAAGGATGTAGAAGAAATTCATACAGGTGTAGTCAGAGAAATAAGTCAGAGACATTCTCTATCGCCGTATCGAACAGAAGTAAGTCCGCTTACTGTCCTACCATTCTTAACCCCTGATTCTAGCGGATGGATGAATTTTTCTAAGGAATATCGGGACATCAAAGTGTATTTAGAGAAATAGGGAACAAATTAAGTAAGGCTAGTGATATATGGCTCAAACAAAAGAAATATCGCTAGTCCTACTTTTATGCTTTACTAAGTTTCACATAACAAAGTAAGCATAAACTGAAAAGAAGTAATAGCTTAAAAGCAAGGTATATCAGGGGTTTACAGAATGGAGTGAGTTTCACAGAATGTAAGATATGAGAAACTGAGGGGATAAATTAAAGAAATTTCCCTTGAACTTGTCATATTGAAGAGTTGTCAAACTTAAAACAATGATACCTGGTAAGTGGAGTGTTGGAAGGCTTTTAGCGTTTTTTGTCAGTTTGACAGAATTTACAATTTGACAAATTGAAAGATAAAAAAATTTTTAAATTTAAGTGGAGGTACTTGCCTATGTACGAGTTGAGTAACAGAGACCTGGACGGGATAGATATTGAGTTAGGACGATATAGAACGCTTGCTAATAAAATTTATTTGAGAAGACAGGAGCTGATACATAATAAGAAGCATAGCACTGAAGATTATACTGGTGGGAAAGGCAAGACAGTATATAGTCCTACTGAAGCAACAATCATTAGAATTGAAGAAGACCAAACACTAAGATATTTAGAAGGTTTCAAACTAGTTGTAGATACCTTGATGGAAAACTTAATTGAAAGTGATCTAGTAATTTTTAAAATGAGATATTTAGAAGCTGATGCGACTTGGGAAGACGTGGCAGAGAAACTAAATAAAACTACTCGTTATATAAATAGCCGTAGAAAGGTAATCGCTAAAAGATTTGTTGAGTTGAAAGGATATTGACTCCCCCCCACCTTTTAAAAAATCTTTCTGGCCAGTAGGGTACCGGTGAAGGGAACTTTTTCCAAGTCGGAGCACTTCAGACAAAAAGGGGATAAAAACCTTTCAATTTATCAGAAAATGATTAGTTTTGAAGGGCAAGATACATGCGACAGAGAAGAAATAGATAAAACGTGTTTTATTGCAGGAAGATAGCAAAAGAGCTATAATAAAGTGGAGCACAAAGGATTATACTTTTAAAAAAGGAGACAGTATTCATGGCAAAAAATGATTATTGGGTAGTTGTTTATAAAATTCTTAGTTATTATTTTCAGAAAATGAAGGATGGGGATCTAGCAGATGAAAATGAAATAAACGCTTCAGCTCTAGAAATCCCCCATCTTTACTTAATGGATGTCTATCGTAATCTATTTGATGATGGATTTTTGACAGGTACTTGTGTAACTGGAGACATGTCTGGGAAAGTGTATATTGAGAATTTGTCTCTTGTTAGAATTACAACTAAAGGTATTGAATATTTGGAGGACAACTCTAAAATGAAACAGGCTTATAAAATTTTGAAAGAAATAAAAGATTGGATACCTGGAATGTAGCGCTGGGGATATATGAGCGCTAGTGAAATAATTAGCAGGCCGAAAGCTATTATAATCGAATTTATTGGATTTTATGAAGTAGTGTTTTTCTGATTAGGTTTGATAAAATAGAGGTGTGAGGGGGATTTCGTCCGCCATCTTAGTGTTTATCTCTCTTTTGCGAGAGTCAGGTTTACGTTTTTTTTTAAAAATTTTTGAGAGTATATAAATTTGGTGAGAATATGCTATAATATTACCAGGTAATAAAAAAAGCACGTTTGACCGTGCTAGTTTCTTGCCTGCTGAACTCGTCAATATTACGCCCTTTTCAGGGCTCTTTTTTGTGGACTTTTTTAGGAACTTTCAAGAAAAACTAAGGCGAATTAATGCCTAAATGTTTTTAAAGAAAGTCAGTATTTTCAAGGGCTGAGCTCTAAAAATTTGACTTATAGAGTGTTAAATGATAGTATAGTCAAAGATAGTCAAGGTTCAAAGAAGGAGTTTGATTTACTATGAGATTTAAAAATACATCAGATCATATCGAAGCCTATATCAAGGCGATTTTAGACCAGTCTGGTATCGTGGAATTGCAACGGAGCCAGTTGGCAGATACCTTTCAGGTTGTACCTAGTCAGATCAACTATGTCATCAAGACCCGCTTTACGGAAAGCAGAGGTTACTTGGTTGAGAGCAAGCGTGGTGGTGGAGGCTACATTCGCATAGGGCGGATTGAGTTTTCCAATCATCATGAGATGCTCCGCGATTTGCTTTACTTGATTGGTGAGAGAGTTAGTCAGGAGATCTATGAGGATATTCTCCAGCTTTTGGTGGAGCAGGACTTGATGACCAAACAGGAGATGACCTTGCTAACTTCAGTAGCAACGGATCGTGTCCTAGGGGAAGAATCCTCAGTTGTCCGTGCCAATATGCTCCGACAGCTATTACAAGAGGTAGATAGAAAAGAGAAGTAAGATGAACTATTCAAAAGCATTGAATGAATGTATCGAAAGTGCCTATATGGTTGCGAGCCATTTTGGAGCTCGTTACCTAGAGTCATGGCATTTGTTGATTGCCATGTCTAATCACAGTTACAGTGTGGCAGGTGCGACTCTAAATGATTACCCATATGAGATGGACCGTTTAGAAGAGGTTGCGTTGGAACTGACTGAAACGGACTATAGCCAAGATGAAACTTTTACGGAATTACCCTTTTCCCATCGTTTGGAGGTTCTCTTTGCGGAAGCAGAATATGTAGCCTCAGTGGTACATGCTAAGGTGCTAGGGACAGAGCATGTATTATATGCAATCTTGCATGACGGCAATGCCTTGGCAACTCGCATCTTGGAGAGAGCAGGCTTTTCTTATGAAGACCAGAAAGATCAGGTCAGAATTGCTGCTCTTCGTCGCAATTTAGAGGAACGTGCAGGTTGGACAAGAGAAGATCTTAAGGCTTTGCGTCAACGCCATCGCACAGTAACTGACAAGCAAAATTCCATGGCCAATATGATGGGCATGCCTCAAGCTCAAAGTGGCGGCTTAGAGGATTATACTCATGACCTGACGGAGCAAGCGCGTTCTGGCAAGTTAGAGCCAGTTATCGGTCGAGACAAGGAAATCTCACGTATGATTCAAATCTTGAGCCGTAAAACCAAGAACAATCCTGTCTTGGTTGGTGATGCGGGTGTCGGGAAAACAGCTCTAGCACTTGGACTTGCCCAGCGTATTGCTAGTGGGGATGTACCAGCTGAGATGGCAAAGATGCGTGTTCTAGAGCTTGATTTGATGAATGTCGTTGCAGGGACACGTTTTCGTGGTGACTTTGAAGAGCGCATGAACAACATCATCAAGGATATCGAGGAAGATGGCAAAGTGATCCTCTTTATCGATGAACTCCACACCATCATGGGTTCTGGTAGCGGTATTGATTCGACTCTGGATGCAGCCAATATCTTGAAGCCAGCCTTAGCTCGTGGAACTCTGAGAACAGTTGGTGCAACCACTCAGGAAGAATACCAGAAACACATCGAAAAAGATGCAGCTCTTTCTCGTCGTTTTGCAAAAGTGACGATTGAAGAGCCAAGTCTAGCTGACAGTATGACTATTTTGCAAGGTTTGAAAGCTACCTATGAGAAACACCACCGTGTGCAAATCACAGATGAAGCCGTTGAAACAGCTGTCAAGATGGCGCATCGATACTTGACCAGTCGTCACTTACCAGACTCTGCCATCGACCTCTTAGATGAAGCAGCAGCAACAGTGCAAAACAAATCCAAGCAAGTGAAAGCAGACGAATCCGACTTGAGTCCAGCTGACAAGGCCCTGATGGATGGCAAGTGGAAACAAGCTGCCCAGTTAATCGCAAAAGAGCAGGAAGTCCCTGTCTATAAAGACTTGGTAACAGAATCTGAAATTTTGACTACCTTAAGTCGCTTGTCAGGGATTCCAGTCCAAAAACTGACGCAAACGGATGCTAAGAAGTACCTTAACCTTGAAGCAGAACTGCATAAACGTGTCATCGGTCAAGATCAAGCTGTTTCAAGCATTAGTCGTGCGATTCGCCGCAATCAGTCAGGTATTCGTAGTCATAAACGTCCAATTGGTTCCTTTATGTTCCTAGGGCCGACAGGAGTCGGTAAGACCGAATTGGCAAAGGCTCTGGCAGAAGTTCTCTTTGATGACGAATCAGCCCTTATCCGCTTTGATATGAGTGAGTATATGGAGAAATTTGCGGCTAGCCGTCTCAATGGAGCTCCTCCGGGTTATGTGGGCTACGAAGAAGGTGGGGAGTTGACTGAGAAGGTTCGCAACAAACCATACTCCGTTCTTCTATTTGACGAGGTAGAAAAGGCCCACCCAGATATCTTTAATGTCCTCTTGCAGGTTCTGGACGACGGTGTCTTGACAGATAGCAAGGGACGCAAGGTGGACTTTTCAAATACCATTATCATCATGACGTCAAACCTTGGTGCGACGGCTCTTCGTGACGATAAGACGGTCGGCTTTGGCGCTAAAGACATTCGTTTTGACCAGGAAAATATGGAGAAACGAATCTTTGAAGAGCTGAAAAAAACTTATCGACCAGAGTTTATCAACCGTATTGATGAAAAGGTGGTCTTCCATAGCTTAGATAACAAGCACATGCAAGAAATTGTCAAGATTATGGTGAAACCATTGATTGCTAGCCTGGCAGAGAAAGGTATCGACTTGAAACTGCAAGCTTCGGCACTGAAGTTGCTAGCTAGTCACGGTTACAATCCAGAAATGGGAGCTCGCCCACTTCGTAGAACACTGCAAACAGAAGTGGAAGACAAGTTGGCAGAACTCCTTCTTAAGGGGGAACTAGTAGCAGGCAAGACCCTCAAGATTGGTGTCAAAGCAGGCCAGTTAAAATTTGATATTGCTTAAAAATAGAGAGTCAGGAGCAATCCTGATTCTTTTTTGCTACTTTTTTATAAAAAATGATAAAAAACTATTGACAAAATAAAAATATAGTATATAATAAAAACATAGAAAATAAAAATATCAAAAATTATAAAAAGGCAAAACATTTATGAAAAAGAAAACAGCAGTGGTATTTGGGACCTTTGCTCCTCTCCATCAAGGGCATATCGACCTGATCCAGAGAGCGAAGCGTCAGTGTGACCAGGTCTGGGTAGTCGTTTCAGGCTACGAGGGAGACCGAGGTGAGCAGGTAGGTTTAAGTCTTCAAAAACGATTTCGCTATATCCGAGAGGCTTTTCGGGATGACGAGTTGACCTCTGTCTGCAAGCTGGATGAGACCAACCTTCCCCGTTACCCTATGGGCTGGCAGGAGTGGTTGGACCAGATGTTAGCAGAGATTTCCTATGATGAAACCAAGCAAGAACTGATCTTCTTTGTGGGAGAAGAAGACTATCAGCAAGAACTAGCTAAGCGTGACTTTGAGACCGTTTTGCAAGAAAGAAAATTTGGTATCTCAGCGACTATGATTCGAGAAAATCCAAGCAAATATTGGAAATACATCGCACAACCCTTCCGTCGTCAGTTTACCAAGAAAGTCTTGATTATGGGAAGTGCTAGCAATGGGAAGACCACTCTGGCCAAGGATTTGGCAAGGTATTACGATGCGCCCGTTAGTCTGGAATACGCGCGTGAGTACCAGATCAAAAACAATGTCCGCGACGATGAATTGACCCCAAAGGATTATTATTATCTCCTTTTAGGGCAGTATGACCAGACCTCCAAGTTAATCGATAGCAATGCCAATCGAGGTCTAGTGATAGCCGATACCAACTCCTTGGTAACCAAGGGCTACTATGACTATTACATGGAGACTGAGGATCAAGGGGACTTATCAGGAGAAACCTTTGACAATCTCTTTGTTTCAATCTTGGCTAAGGAAAAATGGGACTTGATTCTCTTTGTGCAGCCTGTTGGTTCCTATGTCAATGACGGATTTAGAGATATGACCATGGCGGAAGACCACATTCGCTACAGTTTTTCCCAGCATTTGGACCAGATGAGGGAGCGATACTTAACCGCCATTCCACTAGTTTATCTAGCGGAGGATTATCTAGGCAATTATGAAGCAGCAAAAGTGGCTATTGATGCCATTTACCAAGCAGATTAGGAGAAAATTATGAAAACAGTAACTAAAAAAATCACACAATTTATCGAAAACTTTAAAAATGTCCATGCAGAAGCCCGCAAGATTGGTTTTGCAGGAATCATGCGCTTGCTATGGAAAGATCTCTTTGTCGGCCGTAGCCTTTTCCAGTGGTTGTATCTTATCGCCTTGTCGAGTGTTCCTTTGATCTTGGAATTCACTCAAAATACGGAAAGTCATGACTGGTTGAGCTTGTTTGCATCCTGGACTGGGATTGTCTGTGTTATCTTGGTAGCAGAAGGGCGTGCAAGCAATTATCTCTTTGGGGCTATTAACTCGGCAATCTACTTGATCTTGGCCATGAATGCGACTTTTTATGGCGAAGTCTTGACGACCGTTTACTTCTTTGTCATGCAGCCGATTGGTCTCTATGCTTGGCTGTCCAATCGTATCAATGAACAGGAAAAACCAGAAGAATCCCACTTTGAAGCTAAGAAATTATCTGTTCTTGACTGGCTCAAGTACTTGGCCTTGACTGCCATTATCTGGATTGGTATGGGCTTGGCTTACCAAAGTATCAATAGCGCTCGCCCTTTCCGTGATAGTGTTACTGATGCGACCAATGGTGTTGGTCAGCTCTTGATGACACGTCTCTACCGTGAGCAATGGATTTTCTGGATTGCAACCAATCTCTTTAGTATTTATCTCTGGTGGGGTGAAAATATCCACATTCAAGGGATGTACTGGGTTTACACACTCAATAGTCTAGTGGGTTGGTACCAATGGACTAAGGCAGTTCGAAAGGGGGCATAAGATGACAGACACAAAGATTCCAGAGGGGATGACGGAAAAAGAATATTATGAAATCCATGCCAATCAGGAGGAGTTTTTAGACTGGTACTACAAGCAGGAACTCCCTCAATACGAAAAACCAAGCGTGACGGTGGATATGGTGGCCTACTGCTTTGTCGAAGGAAAGATCAAGCTCTTACTGACCCGTCGCAAGGCTCACCCTTATCAAAACTGTTTGGCTCTGGTTGGAGGCTTTATGGATAAGGGAGAGGATGCTGCACATGCCTGTCAGCGCGAGGTGAGAGAAGAAGTCAATCTCGATCTACCTTTGGAAAAAATCGAGCAATTAATGACCGTATCGACCCCCGGTCGTGATCCACGGGGCTGGACGGTGACCATTGCCCACTTGGTGTACCTACCTAGTCGTGCCTTAGATCTCGTTCAGGCAGGAGACGATGCCAAGGATGTCGTTTTCGTAGATGTCGACTTTCAGACGGGCAAATGCTTCCTAGAGGGAGTGGAGCTGGAGGAGCAAGCCTTCGCCTTTGACCATTATGCCATTATCCAAGAATCCATCAAACGAATCCAAGGCCGTCTCGACTGGAACCCGACCTTCCTCTATCTGCTGGAAGAGGAGTTCACTGTCTACGAAGGAACTGAACTAGTCAATCTCATCAACCCCGGTCGACCAATTGTCAGCAATAACTTTCTCGTAAAATACGGCGAATATGTAGAAGAAGTCGGACTCAAACGAGTACCCAAAAAGAAACCAAGAAAAACCTATCGATTGAAATAAAAAGTGAGGTCGGGATAAAGTTCCCGACCTCTTTATTTATCATCATTTTTTATGAATGGTTATCTTTCTTAGGATTACTCAACATGTGAGTAAAGAAGTCTTTATATCGATACTTGAGATAGTTCTCATGTAAAAATAACAAAGCGATATAAACAATCATAAAGATTATAGTCAGATAGAAGACATCAAATGCAGTTCGCGCATAGTAAGTGGCTGATTGATAAGAGCCAATAGCTCCCAAAATCAACCAAGGAAGATACTTGTAATACTTATTTAGCATAAGAGCATACCTCCTATATTCTATTTCAATGTTATTATATTCCTTTGTCTAACACAATGCAAGCGATTACACAAAGATGATGTAAAAAATAGGACTCTTATCTAAAAAATTTTCTATTTTTCGTTTCGATTACGAATAGAGATAGTAGAGAGAAATTTTTTTAAATAGTTTCTCTAAATAGTTGACAGATTCAAGGTCTAATGTTACAATTGTATTACAAAAAGATTTCTTAACATTTCAAAAAC
The DNA here is from genome assembly GCF_041432205.1 of Streptococcus sp. 27098_8_51. Taxonomy (GTDB): domain Bacteria; phylum Bacillota; class Bacilli; order Lactobacillales; family Streptococcaceae; genus Streptococcus. The sequence goes on along the minus strand of NZ_JAPVZE010000011.1, from coordinate 34,506 downwards.
GTTACAAAGGAGTAGAAAAATGAAAAAGAAAACCTATATCAAATTGATGGCAGCGACTGTATTGGCTTCTACCTTGCTACTGGGAGCTTGTGGAAATAAAAACGAAACCACTCAAACCAGTAGCTCTGCAAAGACAAGTCAATCATCAAGCTCTAAAGCAGCTTCTTCTAGCAAAGAAAGCAAGACACAAAAATCTTCAAACTCAGCTTCATCTGAAAAGGCTCAGGCATCTTCAGGTCAGTCTTCTACAACGCCAGATCAGTCACAAGCGAAACCAGCACCTGAATCAAGACAAGAACAAGCAGCTCCTAGTCAACAAGCCCCATCTCAGGCACCTTCAACTCAGCAAGGTTCTCAAGCCCAGTCTAACCAGTCAGGCTATGATCCAACAACTGACCGCCAACTTCAAGACAAGCAAGCAGAACACAACAAACGCTACAAGGGTGTTTTAACCATGGTCGATGGTGATTTCTCAGCAGCTGCAGGCAACTGGAAGGGAGCAAATGGCGAAACTATTACGGTTTCATCAGGGGGCCAATTTACAGTAGAAACTGCAGATGGAAAGAAAGAAAACTATTCTATCAGAGGCTACTCTTACACACTTGATGATGGCAAGTATAATGCCAAAATAGGTGGAGGAAAAATCATCCAAATTACAACAGGTGCGGATGGTAAAGTTTCAAGCGTTGCCTTGATTCAATAATAGTATCTAGGTTTTCCTAGAATCTAAAAAACCGTAAACTCAAGCGAGTTACGGTTTTTTGTGTATTAAGCTTTATCTAATTGCAATAGAGCTTCAATCTCAGCCAGAGTGCTTGCTTGGGAAATGGCTCCACGAAGTTTGGCAGCGCCAGATGTTCCCCGAAGGTAGTGAGGAGCGAGGCCGCGGAATTCACGAACGGCTACGTTTTCTCCTTTGAGGTTAATCAAGCGTTTCAAGTGTTCGTAGGCGATTTTCATCTTGTCTTCAAATGTCAAGTCAGGGAGAATTTCTCCTGTTTCAAAGTAGTGGTTGATTTGGTTGAAGAGGTAGGGATTTCCCATAGCAGCGCGACCAATCATGACAGCGTCAGCCCCGACTTCTTCGATACGCTGTTTAGCTTCTTGGACCGTACGGATATCACCGTTGGCGATAAATGGAATCTTGGTCAGAGCTTGAGCAACCTTGTGAAGAGTCTCAAGGTCTGCGTGACCTGTGTACATCTGTTCGCGGGTACGGCCATGCATGGCAAGGGCAGACACACCTGCAGCCTCAGCTGCGAGAGCATTCTCCACGGCTAGGGATGGATCAGACCAGCCGGTGCGCATTTTGACAGTGAGGGGGATATCAAGGACAGATTGGACCTTGTTGATAATAGAGTAGATCTTGTCTGGGTCCTTGAGCCACATAGCGCCAGCCTCGTTCTTCACGATTTTGTTAACTGGGCAGCCCATGTTGATATCGACGATATCGGTCTTGGTGTTTTCTTGGATGAATTCTGCTGCGCGTGCGAGGCTGTCTTCATCACTACCAAAAAGTTGGATAGAAACCGGGTTTTCTCCTTCATCGATATGAAGCATGTGTAGAGTTTTTTCGTTGTTGTATTGGATTCCTTTGTCAGAGACCATTTCCATGACAACGAGTCCAGCCCCGAGCTCTTTTGCGATGGTACGAAAGGCTGAGTTGGTCACGCCAGCCATGGGCGCTAAAACAGTACGATTGGGAATCTCAACATTGCCAATCATAAAGGGTGTATTAAGATTTGTCACGAATGAGTTCCTCCAGGTCGTTTTCATCAAAGTTATAAGTTGTTTGGCAGAATTGACAAGTGATTTCTGCCCCGTGGTCTTCCTCTTTCATTTCTTCAAGGTCTGAGCTTGGAAGGCTGGCAAGAGCGTTCATAAAACGATCTTTGCTGCAGTCACATTGGAAACGGATTTCTTCTTCAGATAGACGTTTGTAAGATTCGTCACCATAGATGGCCTTGAGAAGGGCTTCGATATGGTCATCGCTTTCTAGAAGGGTTGAGATGGCTGGCATTTCTTGGATGCGTTTTTCAAAGCGAGCAATCTCTTCTTCCTTGGCTCCTGGTAATACTTGGAGAAGGAAACCTCCGGCAACTTCGACCTTGTCGTCTTTATCCAAAAGAACATTGAGCCCGACTGCTGAAGGGGTTTGTTGGCTTTCAGTCAGGTAATAGGCCAAGTCTTCACCGATTTCCCCAGAAATGAGAGGAGTCATGGAGTTGTAAGGATTTCCAGTACCGTAGTCTGTGATAACGAGAAATTGGCCATTGCCGACAAAAGGACCGACTAGGACTTCACCCGTTGCAGTTTTTTTGATATCTACACCGGGATTTTGCACATAGCCTTTGACATTGCCCTTGGTATCTGCGACAGTGATGATGGCACCGAGAGAGCTCGTTCCAAGAACTTTTACAGTAATCTTGGTATCTCCTTTTTCATTGGCTGCGAGAATCTGGCTAGCGATAAGGGTGCGACCAAGTGCAACGGTTGAACTGGCTTGAGTTTGATGTTTTTCTTGAGCAGTGCGGACGGTTTCCGTGCTATCAAGGACAAAAGCACGAAAAGTTCCGCTTTCTGATATAGTTTTAATAATTTTATCCATAGCTACTATTTTAGCATAAAAATGCCCAAAGGGGGAGCCGTGTGTTTGCTGTTTCTCTGGAATAATGACGAGGAAATCAACTTTAAAATAAAATGAGAAACAGATTATTTCCGCATTTCTAAGATTTATGCTATTCTTGTAGGAGAAAATGAAAGGGGTAACAAATGTATTTAGGCGATTTGATGGAAAAAGCAGAATCTGGTCAATTTTTAGTCCTTTCCTTTCTATTACAAGATTCGCAGACAACCGTCAAGGAAGCCATGGAAGAAACAGGTTTTTCAAAGGCGACCTTAACCAAGTACATTTCTCTGATTAACGAAAATGCCTTGGAAAGAGGTTTAGAGCTGACCATCCATTTGGAAGATGAAAATCTGCGTCTGTCGATTGGTGCAGCTACCAAGGGGAGAGAGATTCGGAGCTTGTTTCTAGACAATGCCATTAAGTACCAAATTTTGGTTTACCTTCTCTATCACCAACAGTTTCTAGCTCATCAGTTGGCTCAAGAATTGATGATTAGCGAGGCCACGCTTGGTCGCCACTTAGCTAGTCTAAATCAGATTTTGTCAGAGTTTGACTTATCCATCCAAAATGGCCGTTGGCGAGGTCCGGAGCATCAGATTCGCTATTTCTATTTCTGTCTTTTCCGCAAGATTTGGTCCAGTCAGGAGTGGGAAGGTCACATGCAGAAAGCTGAGAGAAAACAAGAGATTGCTACCCTAGAAGAAATCTGCGGTGCTAGCTTGTCTTCGGGGCAGAAATTGGACTTGGTTCTCTGGGCTCATATCAGTCAACAGCGTCTTCGGGTCAATGCCTGTCAGTTTCAGGTTATAGAAGAAAAAATGCGAGGGTATTTTGACAATATTTTCTATCTTCGTTTGCTTCGAAAGGCTTCGTCCTTTTTTGCTGGGCAACATATCCCTCTAGGAACTGAGGATGGTGAGATGATGGTATTCTTTTCATTTCTCCTTTCCCATCGTATTTTGCCCCTTCATACTATGGAGTATATCCTTGGTTTTGGTGGGCAATTAGCTGATTTGCTGACGCAATTGATTCAAGAGATGAAGAAGGAGGAGCTGCTGGGGGACTACACAGAGGACCATGTCACCTATGAACTCAGCCAGCTCTGTGGTCAAATTTATCTATACAAGGGCTATATTTTACAAGATCAGTACAGATACCAGACAGAGAATCGTCATCCCTATTTGCTGATGGAACATGATTTTAGAGGGACTGCAGAGAGAATTTTTCATGCTATACCTGCCTTTCAGCAGGGGACGGATTTGGATAAGAAAATTCTCTGGGAATGGCTCCAGTTGATAGAGTATATGGCAGAAAATGGTGGCCAACATATGAGGATTGGTCTGGATTTGACATCTGGTTTCCTTGTCTTTTCTAGGATGGCTGCCCTTTTGAAACGGTATTTGGAATACAATCGTTTCATTACTATTGAAGCCTATGACCCCAGTCGACATTATGATTTGTTGATTACCAACAACCCTATTCATAAGAAAGAACAGACTCCGATCTATTATTTAAAAAACGACTTGGATATGGAGGATTTGGCAAAGATTCGTCAGATGCTCTTTGCCTAAAAGACCTGAATTTTCAGGTCTTTTTTGTGAAATTCGCACAATCTCCTCACATTTTTTTAAAATTTAAAAAAAATTGATGGACAAGAAAGCGCTTTATTTTGTATACTAGTTACTGTAAAGAGGGACCCCCTCAAGATTTTATCAGGAGGACAGCACATGTCACAAGAAAAATACATCATGGCCATTGACCAAGGAACGACCAGTTCTCGTGCCATCATTTTTAACAAAAAAGGAGAAAAAGTCAGCTCTAGTCAAAAAGAGTTCACTCAGATTTTCCCTCAAGCAGGTTGGGTAGAGCACAATGCCAATGAAATTTGGAACTCTGTTCAGTCAGTTATCGCGGGTGCTTTCATCGAAAGTGGTGTGAAACCAAGTCAAATCGAAGCAATCGGGATTACCAACCAGCGTGAAACAACTGTCGTCTGGGATAAGAAAACAGGGCTCCCTATCTATAATGCTATCGTTTGGCAATCACGCCAGACAGCACCTCTGGCTGAACAACTAAAAAGCCAAGGTTATGTGGAAAAATTCCATGAAAAGACTGGTTTGATCATTGATGCTTACTTCTCAGCTACCAAGGTTCGTTGGATTTTGGACCATGTAGAAGGCGCTCAAGAGCGAGCTGAAAAGGGTGAATTGCTCTTTGGTACTATCGATACTTGGTTGGTTTGGAAATTGACTGACGGTGCGGCTCACGTAACGGACTACTCCAATGCGGCTCGTACCATGCTTTATAATATTAAAGAACTCAAATGGGATGATGAGATTTTGGAAATCCTCAACATTCCGAAGGCTATGCTTCCAGAAGTTCGTTCTAACTCTGAAATCTACGGCAAGACTGCTCCATTCCATTTCTACGGTGGAGAAGTACCAATTTCAGGTATGGCTGGGGACCAACAGGCAGCCCTCTTCGGTCAGTTGGCCTTTGAACCAGGTATGGTCAAAAATACTTATGGAACAGGTTCTTTCATCATTATGAACACTGGTGAAGAGATGCAGTTGTCTGAAAACAACCTTTTGACAACGATTGGTTATGGAATCAACGGCAAGGTTTACTATGCCTTGGAAGGTTCTATCTTCATCGCAGGAAGTGCCATTCAGTGGCTTCGTGATGGACTTCGCATGGTTGAAAATTCACCAGAGTCTGAAAAATATGCTCTCAATTCTCACAACAATGACGAAGTTTATGTCGTACCTGCCTTTACAGGTCTAGGTGCTCCATATTGGAACCAAAATGCTCGTGGTTCGGTCTTTGGCTTAACTCGTGGAACAAGCAAAGAAGACTTTATCAAGGCTACTCTGCAATCCATCGCTTACCAAGTACGTGACATCATCGATACCATGCAGGTGGATGCGCAGACTGCTATTCAAGTCCTCAAAGTCGATGGTGGTGCTGCTATGAACAACTTCCTCATGCAGTTCCAGGCTGACATTTTGGGAATCGATATTGCCCGTGCTAAAAACTTGGAAACAACTGCCTTAGGTGCAGCCTTCCTAGCTGGTTTGGCAGTGGGTTACTGGAAGGATTTGGACGAGTTGAAACTCTTGAACGAGACAGGAGAACTCTTCGAGCCATCGATGAACGAATCTCGCAAGGAACAACTCTACAAGGGCTGGAAGAAGGCTGTAAAAGCAACGCAAGTCTTTGCGGAAATCGATGACTAATACTGGAAGAATAAAGCGACTTAGTTAGAAAGTGTGTAAATATGGAATTTTCAAAGAAAACACGTGAATTATCAATTCAAAAAATGCAGGAACGTACCTTGGACCTCTTGATTATCGGTGGAGGAATTACAGGGGCTGGTGTAGCCTTGCAGGCAGCGGCTAGCGGTCTTGAGACTGGTTTGATTGAAATGCAGGACTTCGCAGAAGGAACATCTAGCCGTTCAACAAAATTGGTTCACGGTGGTCTTCGTTACCTCAAACAATTCGACGTAGAAGTGGTATCAGACACTGTTTCTGAACGTGCTGTAGTTCAACAAATCGCTCCCCACATTCCGAAACCAGACCCAATGCTCTTACCAGTTTACGACGAAGATGGAGCGACCTTTAGCCTCTTCCGTCTTAAAGTAGCCATGGACTTGTACGACCTTTTGGCAGGAGTTAACAACACGCCAGCTGCTAACAAGGTTTTGAGTAAGGAAGAAGTCTTGGAACGCCAGCCAAACTTGAAGAAAGAAGGCTTGGTAGGAGGTGGGGTTTACCTTGACTTCCGTAACAACGATGCGCGTCTCGTGATTGAAAATATCAAACGTGCCAACCAAGACGGTGCCCTCATTGCTAACCACGTGAAGGCAGAAGGCTTCCTCTTTGACGAAAGTGGCAAGATTACAGGTGTTGTAGCTCGTGATCTCTTGACAGACCAAGTCTTTGAAATCAAGGCCCGTCTGGTGATTAACACAACAGGTCCTTGGAGTGATAAAGTACGTAACTTGTCTAATAAGGGAACACAATTCTCACAAATGCGTCCAACCAAGGGAGTTCACTTGGTAGTGGATTCAAGCAAGATCAAGGTTTCACAGCCGGTTTACTTTGATACAGGTTTGGGTGATGGCCGTATGGTCTTTGTTCTCCCACGTGAAAACAAGACCTACTTTGGTACAACGGATACAGACTACACAGGTGATTTGGAACATCCAAAAGTGACTCAGGAAGATGTGGATTACCTACTTGGCATTGTTAACAACCGCTTCCCAGAAGCTAACATTACTATCGATGATATCGAAAGCAGCTGGGCAGGTCTTCGTCCATTGATCGCAGGCAATAGCGCTTCTGACTACAATGGCGGAAATAACGGAACTATCAGTGATGAAAGCTTTAACAACTTGATCGCGACTGTCGAATCTTATCTCTCTAAAGAAAAAACGCGTGAAGATGTTGAGTCTGCTGTCAGCAAGCTTGAAAGCAGCACATCTGAGAAACATTTGGACCCATCTGCAGTTTCTCGTGGTTCGAGCTTGGATCGTGATGACAATGGCCTTTTGACCCTTGCTGGTGGTAAAATCACAGACTACCGTAAGATGGCTGAAGGAGCTATGGAGCGCGTGGTTGACATCCTCAAAGCAGAATTTGACCGTAGCTTTAAACTTATCAACTCTAAGACTTACCCTGTTTCAGGTGGGGAATTGAACCCAGCAAATGTTGATTCAGAAATCGAAGCCTTTGCGCAACTTGGAGTGTCACGTGGATTGGATAGCAAGGAAGCTCACTATCTCGCAAATCTCTATGGTTCAAATGTACCGAAAGTCTTTGCTCTTGCTCATAGTTTAGAACAAGCACCAGGACTCAGCTTGGCAGATACTTTATCACTTCACTATGCAATGCGCAATGAGTTGGCTCTTAGCCCAGTTGACTTCCTCCTTCGTCGTACCAACCACATGCTCTTTATGCGTGATAGTTTGGATAGCATCGTTGAGCCAGTTTTAGATGAAATGGGACGATTCTATGACTGGACAGAAGACGAGAAAGCAACTTACCGTGCGGATGTTGAAGCAGCCCTTGCTAACAACGATCTAGCGGAATTGAAAAATTAAGAAAAACTAGAAGAGAGGGAGACAAGCCTTCCTTGCCTTCCCTCTCCTTCTTTAAAATGGAGACAACGATATGATGAAAGAATTATTTGGAGAATTTTTGGGGACTTTAATCCTGATTCTTCTAGGAAATGGTGTTGTTGCAGGTGTGGTTCTTCCTAAAACCAAGAGCAACAATGCAGGTTGGATTGTGATTACTATGGGTTGGGGAATTGCTGTAGCCGTTGCGGCTTTTGTATCTGGCACGCTCAGCCCAGCCCACCTAAATCCAGCTGTAACGTTTGCGATGGCCTTAAAAGGAACGCTCTCTTGGGCTTCCGTTTTCCCATACATCCTAGCTCAGTTCGCAGGGGCTATGCTGGGTCAGATTTTGGTTTGGTTGCAATTCAAACCGCATTATGAGGCAGAAGAAAATGCAGGCAATATCCTGGCAACCTTCAGTACTGGACCAGCTATAAAAGATACTGTATCAAACTTGATTAGTGAAATCCTAGGAACTTTTGTATTGGTATTAACAATCTTTGCTTTGGGACTTTATGACCTTCAAGCAGGAATCGGAACCTTCGCAGTGGGAACTTTGATTGTCGGTATCGTTCTATCACTAGGTGGAACAACAGGTTGTGCCTTGAACCCTGCGCGTGACCTTGGACCTCGTATCATGCATAGCATCTTGCCAATTTCAAACAAGGGAGACGGAGATTGGTCTTACGCTTGGATTCCAGTTGTGGGACCTGTTATCGGTGCAGCCTTAGCAGTTCTCGTATTTTCACTTTTCTAAGATAAAAGAGTTATTGGCAACAGAGTTTGAGATGGAAATCTCAGGCTCTTTTTTGATGGCCAAAACATTAATATTTTAACTTATCTTAAAATAAGCTAAAACCAATTTTTAAGTTATGGTAAACAGTTGAAAAAAAGGTTGATAAAGTGGTAAAATGTTAGGAAGATAAGATGCTAACAATACATACTGATAGTTAATAGAAATAATATATTAATGGATAGCTTATGAAAAAACAACGAAATTTACATGTATTCTTAGGCCGGACGGCTCTATATTTTGTAATCTTACTTGGTTTGCTTTATTTTTTTAGTTACCTTGGTCAGAGCCAAGGCACCTTTATTTATAATGAGTTCTAGTTTAAAGGAGAAGAGGAACAGTGTTTAATAAACCGATAAAAGATATGATTGAAACGATTGAGCACTTTGCTCAAACGCAACCAACATATCCTGTCTACAATGTTTTAGGTCAAGAACATACTTATGGTGATCTGAAGGCTGATTCGGATAGTTTGGCTGCAACCATCGATCAACTAGGCTTGCCTGAGAAATCTCCAGTCGTCGTTTTTGGCGGACAGGAATATGAGATGTTGGCTACCTTTGTAGCGCTAACTAAGTCAGGTCATGCCTACATTCCAATTGATAGCCATTCGGCCTTGGAACGGGTAGCTGCTATCGTAGAAGTTGCAGAGCCAAGCTTGATTATTGCCATCTCAGATTTTCCATTAGAGCAAACTAGCACAGCGATGCTGAATTTGGAGCAAGTCCATGAAGCTTTTGCTCAAGCTTCCAGCTACGAGATGACCCATCCAGTCAAGGGGGATGACAACTACTACATCATCTTTACTTCTGGTACGACTGGTAAGCCTAAGGGAGTGCAGATTTCCCAGGATAATCTCCTCAGCTTTACCAACTGGATGATTACAGATAAGGAATTTGCGACGCCAAGTCGTCCACAAATGCTGGCTCAGCCCCCTTATTCTTTTGACCTATCTGTCATGTATTGGGCGCCAACCTTGGCACTGGGTGGTACGCTTTTCGCTCTTCCTTCAGCCATTACTCAGGACTTCAAAAAACTCTTTGCGACAATTTTTTCCTTGCCCATTGCTATCTGGACCTCAACACCGTCCTTTGCAGATATGGCCATGTTGTCAGAAGACTTTAATAGTGAGAAAATGCCAGGAATCACGCATTTCTACTTTGATGGTGAAGAATTGACGGTCAAAACTGCTCAAAAACTGCGCGAGCGATTCCCAAATGCCCGTATTATCAATGCCTACGGACCAACAGAAGCGACGGTAGCTTTGTCAGCAGTTGCCGTCACTGATGAGATGTTGGCGACTCTCAAACGCCTGCCAATCGGCTATACCAAGGCGGATTCTCCGACCTTTATCATTGATGGGGAAGGTAAGAAAGTTCCAAATGGTGAACAGGGAGAAATCATCATTTCTGGACCAGCTGTTTCAAAAGGCTATATGAATAATCCTGAAAAAACGGCAGAAGCTTTCTTTGAGTTCGAAGGTCTTCCAGCCTACCACACAGGGGATGTAGGAACCATGACAGATGAGGGCTTGCTTCTCTATGGTGGACGAATGGATTTCCAGATTAAGTTTAATGGTTATCGCATTGAGCTGGAAGATGTCTCTCAAAACCTCAACAAGTCTCGCTTTATCGAGTCGGCTGTTGCTGTCCCACGTTATAACAAGGACCACAAGGTACAAAATCTACTGGCCTATGTCATCCTAAAAGACGGTGTCCGTCAGCAGTTTGAGCGTGATATCGATATTACCAAGGCTATCAAGGAAGACCTAGCAGATATCATGATGTCCTATATGATGCCGTCTAAGTTTCTCTATCGAGACAGTTTACCACTAACGCCTAATGGTAAAATTGATATCAAGGGCTTGATTAACGAGGTAAACAGTAGATGATGGAGCTTTATAAACAGCTACCTCATTTGGAACCTTATGGTGATCTTCAGTACTTTTTATACGTAATTGCTGCGACTTTACCTATCTTTATTGGTCTTTTTTTCAAGAAACGTTTTGCCTTGTACGAGGTGCTCGTTAGTCTCTTCTTTATCCTCACCATGTTGGTCGGTGGAAAGACGAATCAAATAAGCGCTTTGATCCTTTATGTTATCTGGCAAGTACTTCTTGTATCTTTCTACAAAAGGTACAGGAAACAACGGGATAGTAAATGGATATTTTACCTGGTTAGCTTTTTATCCCTATTGCCAATCGTCTTTGTGAAAGTATCTCCTGCTATTCATGGACCTCAATCTTTGTTTGGATTTTTAGGGATTTCTTACTTGACCTTTCGTGCAGTTGGGGTTATCGTTGAGTTGAGAGACGGTGTCATCAAGGAATTAACGATCTGGCAATTCTTACGTTTTCTTCTCTTTATGCCGACTTTCTCAAGTGGTCCCATTGATCGTTTTAAACGCTTCAATGAAAATTACGAGACCATTCCTGAGCGGGATGAGCTGATGGATATGCTAGAAGAGGCTGTCAAATATATCATGCTTGGCTTCCTCTACAAGTTTATCTTGGCTCACATTTTAGGAGAGACATTATTGCCTCCGCTGAAAAATTTGGCCTTGCAGACAGGTGGTTTCTTTAACCTCTACGCTTTAGCGGTCATGTACACCTTTGGTCTGGAGCTCTTCTTTGACTTTGCGGGCTACTCTATGTTTGCCTTAGCCATTTCAAACTTGATGGGGATTCATAGTCCTATCAACTTTAACAAGCCCTTTTTGTCAAGGGATTTAAAAGAGTTTTGGAATCGCTGGCATATGAGTCTGTCTTTCTGGTTCCGTGATTTTGTCTTTATGCGGATGGTCATGGTGTTGACCAGAAAGAAGGTCTTTAAAAATCGCAATGTGACCTCAAGTGTAGCCTATATTCTCAATATGCTGATTATGGGATTTTGGCATGGTGTGACCTGGTACTATATCGCCTACGGGCTTTTTCATGGGATTGGGCTAGTCATCAATGACGCTTGGGTTCGTAAGAAAAAAGCGCTCAATAAAGAACGGAAAAAAGCTGGAAAGGGTTCCTTACCTGAGAATCGCTGGATTCAGTTACTTGGCATGGTTGTCACCTTCCATGTCGTGATGGTTTCATTCTTAATCTTTTCTGGATTTTTGAATGATTTATGGTTTAAAAAATAAAAGGATGTAAAAAATGGATATCAAATCAGAAGTTATTGAAATTATTGATGAGTTGTTTATGGAAGATGTTTCTGACATGATGGATGAAGATCTTTTTGATGCCGGTGTCTTGGATAGCATGGGAACGGTTGAATTGATTGTGGAGATTGAAAACCGTTTTGACATTCGTGTACCAGTGACGGAGTTCGGTCGTGATGACTGGAATACGGCTAATAAAATCGTAGAAGGTATTACGGAGTTGAAGAATGCTTAAACGCTTGTGGCTGATCTTCGGGCCTATCTTCATTGCTGGATTTTTGGTTCTTCTACTCATCTTTTTTTATCCAGGTACAACAAGCCATAATCTGACGGAGGAGAAATATTCGGCGGCTTCTGTTAGTGCAGAGAGTTTTAAAGAGAGAAGCCAAAAAGTAAGGGCTCTTACGGATCCAAATATGCGTTTTATTCCTTTTCTAGGGTCCAGTGAATGGATTCGATTTGATAGTGTCCATCCAGCTGTTTTAGCGGAAAAATACCATCGTCCCTATCGTCCTTACTTTCTAGGTCAAGCAGGAGCAGCCTCTCTCAATCAATATTTTGGCCTACAGCAAATTTTGCCAGAAATAGAGAATAAGCAGGCTGTATTTGTGATTTCGCCTCAGTGGTTTACGGAGACAGATTATGAACCCGCAGCGTTTCAGAGATTTTTTAACAGTGACCAATTGACAGCTTTTTTGGGAAATCAATCTGGTGACATTGCTGCAAAGCATGCGGCTATTCGATTGTTAAAGCAGAATCCTAATGTTGCATTAAAAGGCATTGTTCAAAAACTGTCAAAGGGTGAAGAATTATCAGATGTTGATCAGGTTGCTATTGATCTTTTTGCGCGATTCAACGAAAAACAATCCGCTCTCTTTGGACAATTCTCCATTCGAGGACAACTCAAGTACAAGGAACACGTGGAGAACTATTTAAAAGATCTTCCGGATCAATTTTCTTATGAGGAGTTAGAAAAAATTGTTCGTAAGGACGCAGAAGCAAATACGACCAATAACGATATGGGGATGGAAAATCATTTCTATACGAGAGAGATTCAAAAGGATTTAAAAAAATGGGAAGGATATCAAAAAAATTACAACTTCCTCAAGTCCTCTGAATATAATGATTTGCAGCTGGTCCTCAATCAATTTGCTAAGTCGAATGTCAATGTGCTCTTTGTCATTCAGCCGGTTAACAAGAAGTGGATGGAGTACACAGGGCTCAGCGAAGAGATGTACCAGCATGCAGTGGAGAAAATTCGTTACCAATTAGAAAGTCAGGGTTTTACCAATATTGCTGATTTTTCAAAAAATGGAGGGGACCCTTATTTTGTTAAGGATACCATTCATCTAGGATGGTTAGGTTGGCTGGCTTTTGATAAGGTTGTCAATCCTTTCTTGACGGATCCGAAACCAGCTCCAGACTACAAGATGAATGACCGCTTCTTTAGCAAGGACTGGGCGACCTATGATGGGAATATCAAAGATTTCCAATAAAATAAGCTAAAAGTTTGGGATTTAAACCCAAGCTTTTTTGTTTAAATGGCGAATATTTAAGATGAAAATAGGTCAAAAGTTTCAAAATTTTTAGAAATAGCGTATAATATAAAAGAGAAAAAGAAAAGAAAGGGATTTTAAAATGAACAAACGTTCTTTGTTACCTGTCTTGTCGACAGCCCTGTTAGCTCCAGCCTTCTTAGCTGGACAAGTCTATGCTGAAGAAGCAACAACTCCTGCAGAAAGTTCAGCTGTCGTAGTGACTCCTGCTACGTCGGCGACTCCAGCTCCTGTTGAGAGCCCTGCGGTACCGGAAACTTCGGCAACTTCAGAAGCAGTTGCACCTGCAGAAGCTCCGTCAGCTCCTGTTGAATCTCCTAAAAGCGAAGAAAAGGACACCGTTATCTTGCACACCAATGATGTCCACGGTCGTATCGTAGAGGAAAAGGGAGTTATTGGAGATGCTAAATTAGCGACTGTCATCGAGCAGGAACGTGCGAAATCAACTCAAAATACTCTAGTTGTTGATGCGGGAGATGCTTTCCAAGGTTTACCGATTTCCAACTCTACGAAGGGTGAAGCGCGTGCTGAAATTCTTAATAAGATGCAGTATGATGCCATGGCAGTAGGAAACCATGAGTTTGACTTTGGTTTGGACGAAGCTAAGAAATACAAGGAAATCTTGAAATTCCCATTACTTAGCTCAAATACTTATGTCAATGGAGCTCGTCTTTTTGAAGCTTCTACAATCGTTGATAAAGATAAGACTGTGGAAGGTGATGAGTTTGTTGTAATCGGCGTGACAACACCTGAAACAGCTACCAAAACTCACCCTAAAAATGTCAAAGGGGTAACCTTTACAGATCCAATCTCCGAGGTGAATAAGGTTATCGAAGAAGTCCAAGCCAAGGCTCGTGCAGAAGGTAAGGACTACAAACACTATGTTGTGCTTGCTCACCTCGGTGTAGATACCACAACTCCAGTCGAATGGCGTGGTTCAACTTTGGCAGAAGCTCTCTCTAAAAATCCTCGTCTTAAAGGCAAACGTGTGACAGTTATTGATGGGCATTCTCATACGGTAGCTTCCACAACTTATGGCGACAATGTTACCTATAACCAAACAGGAAGCTACCTTCATAATGTTGGGAAGGTTATCTACAAATCACGTCAGCTTTTGGGCAATCCAACTCAGATTCCGGCTGCTGATGCTAAAAAATTACCAGCCAATCCAACAGTTGAAAAACTAGTCAAAGACATTAAACAAAAATACGATGCTGAAAATGCTGTTGAAGTCGTTTCAAACAGCCCTGTAGAACTAAACGGTGATCGTGAAAATGTTCGGGTTCGTGAAACCAACCTCGGAAACGTCGTGGCAGACTCTCTCTATCAATATGGTCAAACAGGATTTAGCCATCCGACAGACATCGCTGTGACAAATGGTGGTGGTTTGCGTGAAACCATTGCAAAAGGCAAACCGATCACTAAAGGAAATGTCATTGCCGTTCTTCCATTTGGGAATACTATCTCACAAATCCAAGTGACGGGGCAACAAGTTTTGGATATGTTTGAAAAATCACTCGGATCTATCTTGCAGGTCGATAAGGATGGCAAGAAGGTCTTGGATGAGAACGGACAACCATTGCTAGAACCAAGTGGTGGCTTCTTGCAAGTTTCAGGTGTGAAGGTCTACTATGATACCAACCTCCCATCAGGCAAACGTGTCTTGGCTATCCAGGTTAAAAACCGTGCGACTGGTCGTTATGATCTCCTGGACCTCGCAAAAACTTACTATCTTGCAACCAATGATTTCCTAGCTGCGGGTGGTGATGGCTACACGATGTTAGGTGGTGCGCGAGAAGAAGGTCCTTCTATGGATGCAGCCTTTGAAGAGTATCTTAAAACAGCTGATTTGACCCAGTATGAAAAGATCAATCCGAACTCACGGACGATTTCTGTGGATTCTACAACCTTTAGTCTGCCGGTAGAAACGCCTCAAACGAATGCGGCTGCTAACGATGCGACTACAAATGTGCCATTGACTTATGAGGTGGCAGGTCAATTTAGCAAGAAGGCAGTTGTCTCAGAAAAAGCCCTCCCAAATACAGGAAGCGAACAGTCCATCTTCTTGCTCTTGATGGGAATGGTAGCTGGTTTGGCAGGGATCTTATCGAGCCGAAAACCAAAGCAAAAATAGGTTAAATTTTACATCTAGAAGAGTCTAAGGAAACGTTTTTACGCCTTTTTCCCTTGACTCTTTTTTGGTTTATGATATAATTAACCAGTAAAGAATCGGTGACTATCTCTATTTTTTACGAAAAGATAGCTAGGGAAGGAGTAACACATGAGACAGCTTGCACAGGAAATCGATAACTTTTTAAACGAGGTGATCTTGAGATCTGAGAACCAGCATGAAATTCTGATTGGGCATTGCACAAGTGACGTAGCCTTGACCAATACTCAGGAACACATCCTCATGCTCTTGTCAGAAGAATCCCTAACCAACTCGGAGTTGGCCCGTCGCCTTAATGTCAGTCAGGCGGCAGTGACCAAGGCTATCAAATCTTTGGTCAAAGAGGGCATGTTAGAGACATCCAGAGATCCAAAGGATGCGCGTGTGATCTTTTATCAACTGACAGAGCTGGCTCGACCAGTGGCAGAGGAACACCACCATCATCATGAACACACGCTCTTAGCCTATGAACAAGTGGCAAGTCAGTTTACTCCAAATGAACAAGAAGTTATCCAGCGGTTTTTAACTGCTTTAGTAGGAGAAATCAAATAATGCGGTATATTACAGTAGAGGACTTGTCTTTCTATTATGACAAGGAACCTGTCCTCGAGCACATCAACTATAGTGTTGATAGTGGGGAGTTTGTCACCCTGACTGGTGAAAATGGAGCTGCCAAGACAACGCTTATCAAGGCGAGCCTAGGCATCTTGCAGCCAAGATTTGGTAAGGTAACCATCTCAAAGACAAACACTCATGGGAAAAAACTTAGGATAGCTTATCTTCCCCAGCAGATAGCCAGTTTTAATGCTGGTTTTCCAAGTACGGTTTATGAATTTGTCAAGTCGGGTCGTTATCCGCGAAAAGGCTGGTTCCGTCGCTTGAACGCCCATGATGAGGAGCATATCAAGGCCAGTCTAGACTCAGTTGGTATGTGGGAACACCGTGACAAACGAATTGGCTCCCTTTCGGGAGGGCAAAAGCAACGAGCAGTGATTGCTCGGATGTTTGCTTCTGACCCAGATATCTTTGTCTTGGATGAGCCAACGACAGGGATGGATGCTGGAAGCAAAAATGAATTTTACGAACTCATGCACCATAGTGCTCATCATCATGGCAAGGCCGTTTTGATGATTACCCATGATCCTGAGGAGGTTAAGGACTATGCGGATCGCAATATTCATCTAGTCCGTAACCAAGACTCGCCATGGCGTTGTTTTAACGTTCACGAAAGCGACCAGGAGGTGGACCATGCTTAGTTTGTTATCTTATGATTTCATGCAGCGTGCCTTCTTGGCGGTTATTGCCATGAGTCTCTTTTCTCCAGTTCTTGGGACTTTCCTTATCTTACGTCGTCAGAGTTTGATGAGTGATACCCTCAGTCACGTTTCTCTGTCAGGGGTAGCCTTTGGTCTGGTTTTGGGAATTTCTCCAACTATTTCAACCATCGCTATTGTCTTAATCGCTGCGGTCTTTCTAGAGTATCTCCGGACAGTCTATAAGAACTTTATGGAAATCGGGACAGCCATCCTCATGTCAACAGGACTTGCGGTGTCACTGATTGTCATGAGTAAGGGGAAAAGTTCGAGCTCCATGAGTTTGGACCAATATCTCTTTGGTTCGATTGTGACCATTAGCCAGGAGCAGGTGATATTCCTCTTTGCCATTGCGGCAATCGTTTTACTCTTGACTTTCTTGTTCTTGCGACCAATGTATATCCTGACTTTTGATGAGGACACGGCCTTTGTGGATGGCTTGCCAGTTCGTACCATGTCTATCCTCTTTAACATGGTGACAGGGGTGGCCATTGCCCTTATGATTCCAGCTGCAGGAGCTCTTTTGGTATCGACCATTATGGTCTTGCCAGCTAGTATTGCCCTTCGTCTGGGGAAAAACTTTAAATCCGTTATGTTACTAGCCAGCGCTATTGGCTTTTTGGGAATGGTGGCAGGACTTTATATTTCCTACTATGCGGAAACACCTGCTAGCGCTAGTATCACCATTATCTTTGTAGCTGTCTTTTTGTTAGTCAGTCTACTGAAACGTTTTATCAAATAGGAGAATGAAATGAAAAAACTAAGCTTACTACTGGCTAGTCTATGTGCCCTGTTTTTAGTGGCTTGTTCCAATCAAAAACAGGCAGATGGGAAGCTAAATATCGTAACAACCTTTTACCCTGTCTACGAATTTACCAAGCAAGTCGCAGGAGATACTGCTAATGTAGAACTCCTCATCGGTGCTGGTACAGAACCTCACGAATATGAACCGTCTGCCAAGGCAGTTGCTAAAATCCAAGATGCAGATACCTTTGTCTATGAAAATGAAAACATGGAAACTTGGGTTCCAAAATTGTTAGAATCCTTGGATAAGAAAAAGGTGAAAACCATCAAGGCGACAGGCAATATGCTCCTCTTGCCAGGTGGTGAGGAAGAAGAGGAAGGGCATGATCATGGCGGTGAGGGTCACCATCACGACTACGATCCCCACGTTTGGCTTTCACCAGCACGCGCCATCAAACTGGTAGAGCATATCCGTGACAGCTTGTCAGCAGATTATCCTGATAAAAAAGAGACTTTTGAGAAGAATGCGGCTGCCTATATTGAAAAATTGCAAGCATTGGACAAGGCCTACACAGATGGCTTGTCTCAAGCTAAACAAAAGAGCTTTGTGACCCAGCACGCTGCCTTTAACTACCTTGCCTTGGACTACGGTCTCAAGCAAGTATCTATCTCAGGTCTCTCACCAGATGCAGAACCATCAGCAGCACGTTTGGCAGAATTGACAGAGTATATCAAGAAAAACAAGATTTCTTATATCTACTTTGAAGAAAATGCCTCACAAGCCCTAGCTAATACACTTTCAAAAGAAACGGGCGTCAAACTAGACGTGCTCAATCCGCTAGAGAGTCTGACAGAAGAAGCAACCAAGGCCGGTGAAGACTATATCTCCGTGATGGAGAAAAACCTCAAGGCTTTGAAGCAGACAACAGACCAAGAAGGACCAGAAATCGAGCCTGAAAAAGCAGAGGATACGAAGACAGTTCACAATGGTTACTTTGAGGATGCAGATGTCAAAGACCGTACCTTGAGTGACTATGCTGGAAACTGGCAATCTGTCTATCCTTTCCTTGAAGATGGTACTTTCGATCAAGTCTTTGACTACAAGGCTAAATTGACTGGCAAGATGACAAAGGATGAGTACAAGGCCTACTATAGAAAAGGCTACCAGACAGATGTGACCAAGATTAACATCACGGATAACACTATGGAATTTGTTCAAGGTGGCCAAAGCAAGAAATTCACCTACAAGTATGTCGGCAAGAAAATCTTGACTTATAAGAAAGGAAATCGTGGGGTGCGCTTCCTCTTTGAAGCGACAGATGCGGACGCTGGACAGTTCAAGTATGTTCAGTTTAGTGACCACAATATCGCCCCAGTTAAAGCAGAACATTTCCATATCTTCTTTGGAGGTACTAGCCAAGAAGCCCTCTTTGAAGAGATGGATAACTGGCCAACCTACTATCCAGATAACCTATCTGGCCAAGAAATCGCCCAAGAAATGTTGGCGCATTGATGCAAGAGAAAATCCCGCAAATCTGCGGGATTTTTTACTGGAAATGATTAGGTTGTCAGGTATTATAGTACCACAGTTGTGCTGTTCACAATGTGATAAAGAGGTCATTTTCTACTGGCTGATTCTCACTAGCTGGCGAATGCAAAAGCTACGATTGTACAAATTATAGAATCTTTTCAGGGGATTTAGGAAGGGATCTTAGTCATATTGACGTTGCTATCGATTTTTGTTATAGTCAAAGAGAGCAGTCTGGAACAATAGTTTATGCACAGTCTGTGGATAAGTCTAGGGGGAACAGGACATTTAGCTAATATCCTAGAGGGGTCTTGAGAATTGCCCCGGAAACTAGTAACGGGCTAGCTTTCTAGTAGAAATCTTAGTCTAGTAGGGATTTGAGCAGGTCTGCCTGAGGGTGACAGGTTCAAAGTCTAAGAGCTAACTTCTGGAGAAGCTGATTTTTAGGCATGCTTTCTTATCCACAAGTTGTGGATAACTGTAGAGAGTCAGCTTGTGAATCAACTTCAAGTCCAAGTTTCATAAAAGAAGAACCTTTGCGCGATGCAAAGGTTCTTTGGGTTAGGAGTGGTTTGGTAGCCAGCTGAGGGTGAAGGTCAGTTGCTCAGCTTTCAAGAGGTCTTGGTGTTGAATGCTAGATACTATGGTCTTGTCCAATCGACATTCTTTGACAAAGTTGAAGTGGCTGTGGTTTTGTTCAGCATGGATATCCAACCATTTATCTTCCTTAGCCAGGTAGATACGGAGATGGTCAAAGAGAGGGATTCCGAGGTCGTAGCTGGGTTTGCCTGGACAGGTCGGGTAGAATCCAAGAGCTGACCAGATGTACCAAGCAGAGAGACTGCCATTATCCTCATCGCCAGGATAGGCTTGCCAGCTTGGGTGAAAGGCTTTCTGACTTATCGACTTGATGAGTAGGGCAGTGTAGTCAGGGTAGTCACTGTAGCGGAAGAGATAAGGGATGTGGAAACTAGGTTGGTTGGAAATAGCCATTTGCCCAAAAGGAGCTGTAGCCATCTCGCTCATCTCGTGAATCTCATAACCATAGCCAGTCGTCTCAAAGAGGGGAGCATCTTGACAGGCTTTCAAAAGATAGTGGCTAAAGGTTTCCTTTCCACCCATAAGCTGGATTAAGCCTGGGATGTCGTGGAGGACGCCTAAGGTCGCTTGAATGGCAGAGCATTCGGCGTAGTCGCGTCCCCAACTATAAGGAGAGAAGTCGGGGCGGAAGTTGCCTTGGCTATCTCGCGCACGCATGTAGCCCGTCGCAGTGTCAAATAGATGGTGGTAATTTTGTGACGAAGTTCTATAAGTTTCCGCGATGTCATTCTGACCAAGCTTTTCGGCACAGCTGGCGATACAAAAGTCGCTATAGGCATAGTCAAGGGTGTGGCTGACGCTTTCGTGGTGGTCGGTAGAGAGATAACCTAATTCTTGGTATTGTGCCAAACCGTGACGGCCATTGATGCCGAGAGGGTCGGACTTGCTGGCTGTTTCAAGCATGGCTTGGAGGAGTTTTTCTTCCAAATCGATAGCCATGTCCTTGCAGGCGCTATCTGCGATAATGCCGTCTAAAAGAGTACCAGGCATCATGCCATGCTCGTCTGGGGCCAGCCATTTTGGCAGGAAACCAGTATTGCGGTAGCTATTGAGGAAACCTTCTAAAAAGCGGTGATAGTGTTCTGGTATGACAAGGGCAAAGAGGGGGAAGGTGGTGCGGAAGGTATCCCAGAAACCATTGTTGCTAAAGAGGACGCCGGGCTTGACAGTGCCAGTAGACAAATCCATGTGGATGGCCTGCCCTGACTCGTTCACCTCATAAAATGTCTGTGGGAAAAGGAAGAGTCTGTAGAGGCAGTGATCAAAGAAGGTTCGGTCAGCTTCCCCGGTCTCCACGATATCAAAACGGTGGAGGAGATTTTCCCAATCTGCTTGGGCATCTGCCTTACAACTATCAAAATCCTTTTGAGGTAGATTAAGCAGAGCTTGAGAAGGAGAGATGAAAGAAGTTGCTAGCTGGATCTCGGCTTGACTACTTGCTAAGTCAATTCGCCAGTCCCCACCTTCTTGGCTGACAGCAAGAATATCCGTATTCATTTGCAGAGAAGTGAATAGTTTTAGTGGATTTTTATTGGTCTCTGTTTTGCCTTCTTGTCTGAGGGCTAGAGTCCGCTTATCTAATTGCTCTATGGTCAGTTCATCTGCTGCGTGAAGATAGAGGGAGAGGGCTTTGCCTTGCTTTTGCTCCAAACGAATAGAAGCACCATAGCAAGTCGGTGTGAGCTGGGTTTCAATCTGATAGCGCAGAGAAAAGAGTTTCAAATAGTGAGTCTGGAAGCGAGCTTTATCTACATCATAGGAGGACTGGCGGTGAAAGAGACTGTCTCCTCCAAGCTGGCCTGCGACAGGTGTCAGGAGGAGCCAAGAGTAGTCCCCAATCCAAGGGCTGGGCTGGTGGGTCAATCGAATCCCTTGAAAGATGGGCAGATGCGGATCGAAGAACCAAGCTCCCTCCTGGTCACTGGTCTGGGGCACAAAGTAATTCATCCCAAAAGGAACGCCCGTGTAGGGTAGGGTATTTCCTCGAGAAAAGGCATGCTTGCTAGCAGTCCCAAAGCGGGTATCGATGGTTTCAAGTAGTGGTTTCATAAAAAAGCTTTCTGTGGGAGTTTTTGTTTAGTATAACATGAAATTTCCAATAACCGAATTTTAAAAAGTAAATAACCCTATAAATTTCGGTTAATAATCTACAAATATTCATTCTTTTGTTAGAATGGAGACAATAAAAAAGAAAAGGGGATTTTTTTATGAGCGATTCGGTAAATAATGTGAATAACGCAGAATCTGTAGAGAAAGTTGAAAACACGCCTGTAGAGGATGTGGAGTCAGTTGCTACTCAAGAACCAGAAACTGTGGAAGAAACTGCTTCTGAGCAAGTAAAAGATGACCAATCTGAAGAAGTGGTGGAAGAGAAAGATTCTAAGCCAAAACAGAAAGAAGATGCAAAAGCTTCAGCTGATGCTTCAGCTCAACAAGTAGTTGAAAAAACCAAAGGACTGTTTGCAACGAAACGCAAAGAAATCATTGCAGCTCTTGTGGCAGTAGCCGTGATTATTGTGGCATTTGTGGGATACAAGGTTATCCAGTCACAACCAAAAAGCTTGATTGGTGACGTCAAAGTTGAGTTTTCAGGTTATGAAGAATCTGGAACGGTAACTTATAATAGTCAAGATATTGCTGAGAAAGTAGCAGAAATAGCATACCAAAAAGTAGGCTTTAATAAAGACCAGGCAGCTGGTTTGGCTAAAAAAGATCCTATTATTTACGCAGAGGTGTCAAGAGATGGCAAGTTTGCCTCTAAATTGATACAAGCAGAAGCGATGATTAGTAGTGTCCATTATGAATTTGACAAAACAAATGGTCTCAAAAATGGGGACGAAGTTACGTTCACTGTAACAACAAGCTCAAAAAACTCACCATTTAAAGCTGAAAAGAAAACTTTCAAAGTTGAAAACTTGAAAGAATATGAGAAGGTATCAACGGCTGATTTGCTCAAAGAAACTCCTGTGACATTTACTGGATTTAATGGGTATGGCATAGCGTCTATTACAGAAAATCCTAATAAAGACGCCTATTTCAACTTTGAAGATAACAAACGTCCGACAAACTTGAAGAACGGAGATACAGTTACTCTTACTGTTAGTGTGACCTATATCAATGAGTTAAAATCAAAAGGAAAAGTTGTTGACAACAATAAGGTTGAGGTGACTGTTGAAGGGTTGAAAGACTTAAAAGATGTGAAGAACTTTGCGGATCTTCTGAAAAAGAATGATGACTATAGCAAGTCTGAAAATCAAAATAGTTCCTTTAGCACCTACACTTTAGAGTCGCAAGGCAGTTATTTGAAAGTCATCCCAGAAGAGAATAAAAAATCAAATGGGAAAGTTTCGTTGATAACAGTTTATAAAGTAACTTGGTCAAGTGGCAATTCAAAAGAAGTTCGTTACAAATACTATGGTTATCAAGCTTACCTTTTGAAGGACAATAATCTTGATCTTGATGCTGCTTCTAAAGTATCAAGTTGGGGATCAAAAGATTTAGAAGGTCTAAAAGCTGAACTGGCTACTGAAGGTTATAAGGTTTACGAAGAAAAGAAAAGTGAATAGAAAAGTTGGGGAGAGCCCCAACTTTTTTTTCATAAGTTTGTTTCAAAACGCCTTTAGTTTGTGTATATCTTTTGGAGGCGTTTTTTTTTATACTGAACATGAAACTTGTTTGAAAGAGGAAAAAATACTATGGTTTATTCGAAAGAAATTGTTAGAGAATGGCTAGACCAAGTAGCGGAGCGGGCTAAGGACCATCCCGAGTGGGTGGATGTCTTTGAGCGTTGCTATACAGACACCTTGGACAATACGGTCGAGATTCTAGAAGATGGCTCAACTTTTGTCTTGACAGGGGATATTCCTGCTATGTGGCTTCGGGATTCGACAGCCCAACTCAGACCCTACCTGCACGTGGCTAAAAGAGATCCTCTCTTGCGTCAGACCATTGCAGGTTTGGTCAAGCGTCAGATGACTTTGGTGCTCAAGGATCCTTATGCCAATTCCTTCAATATTGAGGAAAACTGGAAGGGGCACCATGAGACTGATCACACAGAGCTTAATGGCTGGATTTGGGAACGCAAGTACGAGGTGGATTCGCTTTGCTATCCTTTGCAGCTGGCTTATCTCCTTTGGAAAGAGACTGGCGAGACCAGTCAGTTTGATGAGACTTTTGTCACAGCGACCAAGGAAATTCTTCATCTCTGGACAGTGGAACAAGACCACAAGAACTCTCCTTATCGTTTTGTTAGGGATACGGACCGCAAGGAAGACACCTTAGTAAATGATGGCTTTGGACCTGATTTTGTAGTGACAGGTATGACCTGGTCAGCTTTTCGTCCGAGTGATGACTGCTGTCAGTATAGCTATTTGATTCCGTCCAATATGTTTGCCGTAGTCGTATTGGGGTATGTGCAAGAAATCTTTGC
This sequence comes from Streptococcus sp. 27098_8_51, assembly GCF_041432205.1. GTDB lineage: Bacteria > Bacillota > Bacilli > Lactobacillales > Streptococcaceae > Streptococcus. The sequence continues at coordinate 10,472 of NZ_JAPVZE010000011.1, read as the reverse complement.
AGAACTAGACCTAGCTGATAGCCAAAACATCGTGGCAGACGCTAAGCGTCTCCAAGCAGAGATTCAAGAAGGCATCGAAAACTATGCCTATACAACCAACAGCAAGGGAGAAAGGATTTACGCCTTTGAAGTGGATGGTCTAGGAAATGCTAGCATCATGGATGATCCAAACGTACCAAGTCTACTGGCTGCTCCATATCTTGGTTACTGTGCGATTGACGATGAGGTTTACCAAGCCACACGCCGTACCATTCTGAGCCCTGAAAATCCATATTTTTACCAAGGAGAATACGCTAGCGGTCTCGGAAGTTCTCATACCTTCTATCGCTATATCTGGCCGATTGCCCTTTCTATCCAAGGTTTGACAACAAGAGATAAGGCAGAGAAGAAATTCTTGCTGGATCAGCTCGTTGCCTGCGACGGTGGTACAGGTGTCATGCATGAAAGCTTCCACGTGGATGACCCAACGCTTTACTCACGTGAATGGTTCTCTTGGGCCAACATGATGTTTTGTGAATTGGTTTTGGATTATCTAGATATTCGCTAATACTCTTCGAAAATCTCTTCAAACCACATCAGCTTCGCCTTGCCGTATAGATGTTACTGACTTCGTCAGTTCTATCTGCAACCTCAAAACAGTGTTTTGAGCTGACTTCGTCAGTTTATCCACAACCTCAAAGCAGTGCTTTGAGCAGACTGTGGCTAGCTTCCTAGTTTGCTCTTTGATTTTTATTGAGTATAAGGAGCGCGCTTTAGTTTCACCGATTCGTGTCAGAATCACACCTTTACATTTAAAACGTTAAAATTTAAGTTAGAATGAGGTTTTACTTCATGGAAAATGTTGTTGTACATATTATCTCACATAGTCACTGGGACCGTGAGTGGTACTTACCTTTTGAAAGCCACCGTATGCAGTTGGTGGAATTATTTGATAATCTTTTTGATCTCTTTGAAAATGACCCTGAGTTCAAGAGCTTCCACTTGGATGGCCAAACCATTGTCCTTGATGACTATTTGGAAATTCGCCCTGAAAATCGTGACAAAGTCCAAGGTTACATCGACCAAGGCAAACTCAAAATTGGTCCCTTTTACATCTTGCAGGATGATTACTTGATTTCCAGCGAAGCCAATGTTCGCAATACCTTGATTGGTCAAGCAGAATGTGCAAAATGGGGCAAATCCACTCAGATTGGTTACTTCCCAGATACCTTTGGAAATATGGGACAAGCGCCTCAAATCCTTCAAAAATCAGGCATTCACGTGGCAGCCTTTGGGCGTGGTGTGAAGCCGATTGGATTTGACAACCAAGTCCTCGAAGATGAGCAGTTTACTTCTCAGTTTTCAGAAATGTACTGGCAGGGCGCTGATGGAAGTCGTGTCCTCGGTATCCTCTTCGCCAACTGGTACAGTAACGGGAATGAAATCCCTGTTGATAAGGATGAGGCCCTTGCCTTTTGGAAACAAAAATTGTCAGACGTGCGTGACTACGCTTCGACCAACCAATGGTTGATGATGAACGGATGTGACCACCAGCCTGTACAGCGAAATCTGAGCGAAGCCATTCGTGTAGCAAATGAACTCTTCCCAGATGTGACCTTTGTGCATAGTTCCTTTGATGACTATATCCACGCAGTAGAAAGTGCTCTGCCTGAGCAACTATCTACGGTTACAGGTGAGTTGACCAGTCAAGAAACAGACGGTTGGTATACACTTGCTAACACTTCTTCATCCCGTATTTACCTCAAACAAGCTTTCCAAGAAAATAGCAACCTCCTAGAACAAGTAGTGGAGCCATTGACTGTCATCACTGGTGGGCACAACCATAAGGACCAGTTGACCTATGCTTGGAAAGTCCTTCTACAAAATGCGCCACATGATAGTATCTGTGGCTGTAGTGTGGACGAGGTTCACCGTGAGATGGAAACACGTTTTGCCAAGGTCAACCAAGTCGGAAATTTCATTAAGACCAATCTTCTCAATGAGTGGAAGGGCAAAATCGCAACTCATGAAGCCCAAAGCGACTATCTCTTTACCGTCATTAACACAGGCTTGCATGACAAGGTTGATACAGTCAGCACCGTGATTGATGTGGCGACTTGTGATTTCAAAGAATTGCACCCAACAGAAGGCTATAAGAAGATGGCAGCCTTGACCTTGCCAAACTACCGTGTCGAAGACTTAGAAGGGCATGCTGTAGAAGCGAAAATCGAAGATCTGGGAGCTAACTTTGAGTATGATTTGCCAAAAGATAAGTTCCGTCAGGCTCGCATCGCTCGACAAGTGCGCGTGACAGTACCGGTTCATCTGGCACCACTTTCTTGGACAACTTTCCAATTGCTCGAAGGAGAACAAGAACACCGTGACGGTATTTACCAAAACGGAGTGATCGATACGCCATTTGTAACGGTCAGTGTGGATGATACTATCACAGTCTACGACAAGACAACTCATGAAGCTTATGAAGATGTTATTCGCTTTGAAGACCGTGGTGATATCGGAAATGAGTATATCTACTTCCAACCAAAAGGAACAGAGCCTATCTACGCAGAACTCAAAGGCTGTGAAGTCTTGGAAAATACAGCTCGTTTTGCCAAGATTTTGCTCAAGCATGAATTGACAATTCCAGTAAGTGCAGATGAAAAACTGGATGCGGAACAAAGAGGCATCATTGAGTTTATGACGCGTGAAGCTGGGCGTTCAGATGAATGGACAAGCATTCTTCTTGAAACAGAGATGACCGTCTTTGTTGATAATCCACAAATTCGTTTCAAGACTCGCTTTACTAACACAGCCAAGGACCACCGTATCCGTCTCTTGGTTAAGACTCATAACACACGTCCAAGCAATGACTCTGAAAGCATCTATGAGGTGGTGACACGACCAAACAAACCAGCTGCTTCTTGGGAAAATCCTGAAAATCCACAACACCAACAAGCCTTTGTCAGCCTTTATGATGATGAAAAAGGAGTGACGGTGGCCAATAAAGGACTGCACGAGTATGAAATCCTTGGCGACGATACCATTGCAGTGACCATCCTTCGTGCCTCAGGTGAGCTAGGTGACTGGGGTTACTTTCCGACACCAGAGGCTCAGTGCTTGCGTGAGTTTGAAGTCGAGTTTGCACTTGAGTGCCACCAAGCAGGGGAACGCTTCTCAGCCTTCCGTCGTGCCAAAGCCTTCCAAACACCATTTACTAGTCTTCAGCTTACTAAACAAGAAGGAAGTGTGGCAGCGACTGGTAGCCTCTTGAGCCATGCGGCGCTCAGCTTGCCACAAGTCTGCCCGACAGCCTTTAAGGTAGCTGAAAATGAAGAAGGATATGTACTTCGTTACTACAATATGAGTCAAGAAAATGTGCGTATATCAGAACACCAACAAACCATTTTGGACTTGCTTGAGCGGCCATATCCCGTTCATTCAGGACTCTTAGCACCACAAGAAATTCGCACAGAATTGATCAAAAAAGAAGACATTTAATAGTTTTAAAGTGTTTGATAACTAATACTATGAGATAGAAAGGAGGGGCGAAAGAGTAAGGACTAACTACTGATTCGCCCCTTTTTATGGGAAGAACAATGACCATTGCAACCATTGATATCGGAGGGACTGGGATTAAGTTTGCCAGTCTGACTCCTGATGGAAAGATACTAGATAAGACAAGTACTCCGACGCCAGAAAGTTTGGAGGATTTACTAGATTGGCTAGACCAACGCTTGGCAGAACAAGATTATAAGGGCATTGCCATGAGCGTTCCAGGCGCGGTCAATCAAGAAACAGGTGTGATTGAGGGAATCAGTGCCGTACCTTACATTCATGGCTTTTCTTGGTATGAGACGCTTGCTCATCATCAGCTACCTGTCCATCTAGAAAATGATGCCAACTGTGTTGGACTTAGTGAACTGCTGGCTCACCCAGAGATTGAAAATGCAGCCTGTGTCGTGATTGGGACAGGAATTGGCGGAGCTATGATAATCAATGGCAAACTTCACCGTGGTCGCCACGGCTTAGGTGGTGAGTTTGGCTATATGACAACCATTGAACCAGCTGAAAAACTCAACAACTGGTCGCTACTAGCCTCTACAGGAAACATGGTTCGCTACGTGATTGAAAAATCTGGTCAGACTGACTGGGATGGTCGCAAGATTTACCAAGAAGCTGCAGCAGGCAATGCCCTTTGCCAAGAAGCCATTGAACGTATGAACCGTAATCTGGCGCAAGGACTGCTCAATATCCAGTACCTCATCGACCCAGATGTCATTAGTCTGGGAGGATCTATTAGCCAGAATCCAGATTTTATCCAAGGCGTCAAAAAAGCTGTCGATGCATTTGTCAAAACCTACGAAGAATACACGGTCGCACCAGTTATCCAAGCTTGCACCTATCATGCAGATGCCAATCTCTATGGTGCCCTTGTCAACTGGCTACAGGAGGAAAATCAATGGTAATTTTTACAGGACTTAGTCCCAAACAAGAGCAAGCATTAGAGTTGCTTAAAAAGCATATTTCGCTAGCAGATGTAGAGGTAGTAGTCGCTCAGTCTGACCAAGCCTCTATCTCTATCAAGGGTGAAGGTGGACATTATCAACTAACTTATCGCAAACCTCACCAACTTTACCGCGCCTTGTCCTTATTGGCAACAGCTCTAGTAGAAGGTGATAAAGTAGCGATTGAGGAGCAGGCAGCTTATGAAGATTTGGCCTACATGGCAGACTGTTCTCGAAATGCGGTGCTGAATGTGGCTTCTGCCAAGCAGATGATTGAGGTCTTGGCTCTCATGGGTTACTCAACCTTTGAACTTTACATGGAAGACACCTATCAGATTGAGGGGCAACCTTACTTTGGTTACTTCCGTGGCGCCTATTCAGCAGAGGAGTTGCAGGAAATCGAAGCCTATGTCCAGCAGTTTGATATGACCTTTGTGCCTTGCATCCAGACCTTGGCCCACTTGTCAGCCTTCGTCAAATGGGGTGTCAAAGAAGTGCAGGAACTTCGTGATGTGGAGGACATTCTCCTTATCGGCGAAGAAAAGGTGTATGACCTGGTTGATGGGATGTTTGCCACTCTATCTAAACTGCAGACACGCAAGGTCAATATCGGGATGGACGAAGCCCATTTGGTTGGTTTGGGGCGCTACCTCATTTTGAACGGTGTTGTGGACCGTAGTCTCCTCATGTGCCAACACTTGGAGCGCGTGCTGGATATTGCAGACAAGTATGGTTTCCACTGCCAGATGTGGAGTGATATGTTCTTTAAACTCATGTCAGCGGATGGCCAGTACGATCGTGACGTGGAGATTCCAGAGGAAACTCGTGTCTACCTAGATCGTCTCAAAGACCGTGTAACCTTGGTTTACTGGGACTATTATCAGGATAGCGAGGAAAAATACAACCGCAATTTCCGCAACCATCACAAGATTAGCCAAGATATTGCCTTTGCAGGTGGTGCTTGGAAGTGGATCGGTTTCACACCCAACAACCATTTCAGCCGTCTTATTGCTCTTGAAGCCAACAAAGCCTGTCGTGCTAACGACATCAAAGAAGTCATTGTAACGGGTTGGGGGGACAATGGTGGGGAAACTGCCCAGTTTTCTATTCTACCAAGTCTGCAAATCTGGGCAGAACTCAGCTACCGCAATGACCTAGATCGTTTGTCTGCTCACTTCAAGACCAATACAGGTCTGTCAGTTGAGGACTTTATGCAGATTGACCTTGCCAATCTCTTGCCAGACTTGCCAGGCAATCTCAGTGGTATCAATCCCAACCGCTATGTCTTTTATCAGGATGTTCTCTGTCCGATTCTTGACAGACACATGACACCTGAACAGGACAAACCGCACTTCGCTCAGGCCGCTGAAACGCTTGCTGTTATCAAAGAAAAAGCTGGGAACTATGCCTACCTATTTGAAACTCAGGCCCAGTTGAACCAGATTTTAAGTAGCAAAGTGGATGTGGGACGACGCATCCGTGAAGCTTATAAATCCGGTGACAAAGTCAGCTTACAGCAAATCGCCATGCAAGAATTACCAAAACTTAGAAGCGAGATTGAAAACTTCCATGCCCTCTTTAGCCACCAATGGTTGAAAGAAAACAAGGTCTTTGGTTTGGATACGGTTGATATCCGTATGGGCGGACTCTTGCAACGCATCAAGCGAGCAGAAAGCCGCATCGAGGCTTATCTGGCAGGTCAGATTGTCCGCATCGAAGAATTAGAAGTCGTGATCCTACCATTTACTGACTTCTACGCAGACAAGGACTTCGCAGCAACTACAGCCAACCAGTGGCACACTATTGCGACCGCATCGACGATTTATACGACTTAGGCATTTTTTCCGAGTCAGAGTGTTTCTCGTGAAACCTATTTCTTATAAAAAACTTCTCCACAAAAAATAATTTGTGGAGTTTTTTCTATAATTAGTAGTTTAACCTAGCCTTCAAATAGGAGTATACTAATAATGTAATCGTTATCAAACCTAAAAATTCGATGAAATCAGTTTTTAGGAATAAAAAGGGAGGAAATTATGAAAAAGTTTTCAAAGACCTTGAGAGATAACTGGATCTTTCTCTTGATGGTTTTACCAGGGGCACTCTGGTTGATTCTATTCTTTTACATTCCAGTATTTGGGAATGTGGTCGCCTTTAAAGACTACCATATGACCAGTAATGGTTTCATAGATAGTATTGTGAATAGTAAATGGGTCGGGTTAGATAATTTCAGATTCTTGTTTAGTTCAAAAGATGCCTTTATCATCACTCGTAATACCGTTCTTTACAATCTCGGCTTTATCTTTATCGGTTTGATTGTATCAGTAGGGATTGCCATCATCCTCAGCGAGCTCCGCTCTAAGAGAATGGTTAAGATTTTCCAAACGTCTATGTTGTTCCCTTACTTCTTGTCATGGGTTATCATCAGTTTCTTTACAGATGCCTTCCTAAACATTGACAAAGGGGTTTTCAACCATTTCCTAACATCCATTGGCATGAAGGAAGTCAACTTCTACGCTGACTTAGGCATTTGGCCATACCTTCTCCTTTTCCTAGGTATTTGGAAAGGCTTTGGATATAGCAGTGTCATGTACTATGCGACGATCATGGGAATTGACCCAACCTACTACGAAGCAGCAACAGTGGACGGGGCGAGCAAGTGGCAACGTATTCGCAACGTAACCATTCCTCAGTTGACTCCGCTTGTAACAGTCTTGACCATCCTTGCAGTCGGAAATATCTTCCGTGCAGACTTCGGTCTCTTCTATCAAATCCCACACAATGCTGGTCAGCTTTACAATGTAACTAACGTTTTGGACGTATATGTCTTTAATGGTTTGACTCAGACAGCAGATATCGGTATGGCTTCAGCAGCCGGTCTTTACCAATCCGTTGTCGGCTTGATACTGGTTATTCTATCAAACTTGCTTGCAAGACGAGTTGATCCAAACTCAGCTTTGTTCTAGAAAGGGGGAGAATATGGCAGAAAAGAAAATTAAAAAAGAAAAAATCGATAATGTCGGCATTCACTCCTTCAGTAAGAAAGCAGATATCTTCTTTAGTATCATCTCTGGTTTGATCGCTCTTTCTTGTATCTTGCCCTTTATCTTCGTTATCATCATTTCGGTGACAGACGAAAAGAGCATCCTCCAGTATGGATATAGCTTTTTCCCTTCGAAATTTGGTGTAGATGGATTCCAGTTCTTAGCTCAGTTTAAAGATAAGATCCTCCAAGCGCTCTTTATCTCAGTTTTTGTAACCGTAGTCGGAACAGTGACCAACGTCTTCATTACAACCACTTATGCCTACGCCATCTCACGGACAACCTTTAAGTACCGCAGATTCTTCACGATCTTCGCTCTTCTTAGTATGTTGTTCAATGCTGGTTTGGTACCAGGCTATATCGTGGTCACTCGTTTGCTTCAACTTGGTGATACCGTTTGGGCCTTGATTGTTCCAATGCTTCTTTCACCATTCAACATCATCTTGATGCGTTCCTTCTTCAAGAAGACCATTCCAGAAGCTATTCTCGAATCTGCTCGTATCGATGGTGCCAGTGAAGCTCGGATCTTCTTCCAGATTTGTTTGCCATTGTCACTTCCAGGTATCGCAACCATCACGCTTTTGACAGCTCTTGGATTCTGGAACGACTGGTTCAACGCCCTTCTTTACATCAAGAGTGACAACTTGTATCCATTACAGTATTTGCTCATGCAAATCCAACAAAATATGGACTACATCGCCAAAGCAGTCGGTCTTTCTGGTCAACTGGGAGTCGCTCTTCCAAAGGAAACGGGTCGTATGGCCATGGTTGTCGTTGCAACCCTTCCAATCGCGATTCTCTATCCATTCTTCCAACGCTACTTTGTAAAAGGTTTGACCATCGGTGGTGTGAAAGAATAGGACTTACTGAGAAACATCGTTTCTCCCTTCCCAACTTCATCTTAGTGGCTGAAGTTAAAATCATTAAATCGTTTATAAGTTTAAAAATAAAAAAAGGAGTTTTTATCATGAAAAACTGGAAAAAATATGCTTTTGCATCTGCTAGCGTAGTCGCTTTGGCTGCAAGTCTTGCTGCCTGTGGAAACCTTACAGGTAACAACAAAAAAGCTGCAGATACTACTTCAGGTGAAAAACCTGTAATCAAAATGTACCAAATCGGTGACAAACCAGACAACTTGGATGAATTGCTAGAAAATGCAAACAAAATCATCGAAGAAAAAGTCGGTGCTAAATTGGATATCCAATACCTTGGATGGGGTGACTATGATAAGAAAATGTCTGTTATCACATCATCTGGTGAAAACTATGATATCGCATTTGCATCTAACTATGTCGTAAATGCTCAAAAAGGTGCCTATGCTGACTTAACAGAATTGTATAAAAAAGAAGGAGCAGAGCTTTACAAAGCACTTGACCCAGCTTACATCAAAGGGAACACTGTAAACGGTAAGATCTATGCAGTACCAGTTGCAGCTAACGTTGCATCATCTCAAAACTTTGCCTTCAACGGAACTCTTCTTGCTAAATACGGTATCGATATTTCAGGTGTAACTTCATACGAAACACTTGAGCCAGTCTTGAAACAAATCAAAGAAAAAGCTCCAGATGTAGTACCATTTGCGGTTACGAAGAACTTTATCCCATCTGATAACTTTGACTACCCAGTACCAAACGGACTTCCATTTGTTATCGACCTTGAAGGAGACACTACTAAGATTGTAAACCGTTACGAAGTGCCTCGTTTCAAAGAACACTTGAAGACTCTTCACAAATTCTATGAAGAAGGGTATATTCCAAAAGACGTAGCAACAAGCGACACTTCATTTGACCTTCAACAAGATACTTGGTTTGTTCGTGAAGAAACAGTAGGACCAGCTGACTATGGTAACAGTTTGCTCTCTCGTGTTGCTAACAAAGATATCCAAATCAAACCAATCACTAACTTTATCAAGAAAAACCAAACAACACAAGTTGCTAACTTTGTCATTTCAAACAACTCTAAGAACAAAGAAAAATCAATGGAAGTGTTGAATCTCTTGAACACAAACCCAGAACTCTTGAACGGTCTTGTTTATGGTCCAGAAGGTAAGAACTGGGAAAAAGTTGAAGGTAAAGAAAACCGTGTCCGCGTCCTTGATGGATATAAAGGAAACACTCACATGTCAGGTTGGAACACTGGTAACAACTGGATCCTTTACATCAACGAAAACGTTACAGACCAACAAATTGCAGATTCTAAGAAACAATTGGCAGAAGCTAAAGAATCTCCAGCACTTGGATTTATCTTTAACACTGACAGTGTGAAATCTGAAATTTCAGCAATCTCTAACACAATGCAACAATTCGATACAGCTATCAACACTGGTACTGTAGACCCAGATAAAGCTATTCCAGAATTGATGGAAAAATTGAAATCTGAAGGTGCTTACGAAAAAGTATTGAACGAAATGCAAAAACAATACGACGAATTCTTGAAAAACAAAAAATCATAAGATCGATTGATTTCGTGTATTCATTCCTAATTCCTAAAAATGTGATCACTGCCTTCCTTAGTTCTCTAGGGGAGGTAGTGATTTTTAGGATGTAAAAATGAAAACAGTGGTTCTGAGGGTTTATACGATGTGATACACATACATCTATAGAGGATTTATTATGAAAAAATATCGCCTTCTTTTCAAAATGAGTGCTGTCTTCTCTTACCTATTTTTCGTATTTGGCCTTTCTCAGCTGACGCTTATTGTCCAAAACTATTGGCAATTTTCTTCCCAGATAGGCAATTTCTTCTGGATTCAAAATATCTTGAGTTTGCTATTTATCGGAGTCATGATTTGGATTATGGTTAAGACAGGCCATGGTTATCTCTTTCGCATTCCAAGAAAAAAATGGCTTTGGTATTCGATTTTGACAGTATTAGTGGTAGTGCTCCAGATCTTTTTTAACGTTCAGACAGCTAAACATGTTCAGTCAACTGCTGAAGGTTGGGCTGTA
>NZ_JAPVZE010000010.1:0-64561 GCF_041432205.1 Streptococcus sp. 27098_8_51 | reverse complement strand
CGTAGAGAATCAAGTTTTTATCTTCTTCTGACAAGTCCTCAAAAGGCTTATCCATATCCACTCCAAAGGCTGTCATGGCCTGCTCTAGCATATTTGGATAGTAGTTGGATGAGATAGGATTCCAAGGTGCCAAGGCTCCCTCACGCAAAGTTTTGCTGGTATCAGGAACCACCAAGTCAACATCCACCTCTAGCTTGATGCCCAAACCGTCACACTCACTACAAGATCCAAAAGGAGCATTGAAGGAGAAGAGTCGAGGCTCTAATTCTGGGACAGTAAAACCACAAACTGGACAGGCATAGTGCTCAGAAAAGAGCAACTCAGAATCGTCCATAGTGTCAATAATCACATAGCCTTCTGCGATACGAAGGGCAGCCTCAATGGAGTCAAAGAGACGGCTACGGATGCCCTCCTTGATGACAATACGGTCGACCACAACATCGATATTGTGTTGCTTGCTCTTGGATAACTCTGGCACTTCGGTCACATCATAAACTTCCCCATCCACACGAACACGAACATAGCCATCTTTCTGAATCTTTTCAATGACGCTCTTATGTTGCCCTTTTTTCTTACGAATGACAGGAGCTAATATTTGCAGGCGCTGACGTTCTGGCAATTCCAAGACCTTATCCACGATTTGCTCTACAGAAGAAGCCTTGATAGCCCCGTGCCCGTTGATACAGTAAGGCGTCCCCACACGTGCGTAGAGGAGACGCAGATAATCGTTGATTTCAGTCGTGGTTCCCACGGTCGAACGAGGGTTTTTGCTGGTGGTTTTCTGGTCGATGGAAATAGCTGGGCTGAGACCATCAATGGCATCCACATCTGGTTTTTCCATATTGCCCAAGAATTGTCGAGCATAGGCTGATAGACTCTCTACATAGCGACGTTGCCCCTCCGCATAAAGGGTATCAAAGGCCAGACTGGATTTCCCAGACCCTGACAAACCAGTCACAACGACTAGCTTGTCTCGTGGAATCTCCACATCAATATTTTTTAAGTTATGGGCACGCGCCCCATGAATCACAATTTTATCTTGCATATTTGTTCTTTCTAGTCCATTATTGCTTTCCATTATACCAAAAAATGTGAAATTCTATTACCCAAAAAGCCGATTTTGTAGTATAATAGTACGGTGCAAAAAATCAAACACTGAAATAGTAGGAAAGGATAGGGGATATGAAACAAGTTTTTCTCTCAACAACAACTGAATTTAAAGAGATCGACACGCTTGAACCGGGTACTTGGATCAACCTCGTCAATCCTACACAAAATGAATCGTTGGAAATCGCTAACGCCTTCGACATTGACATTGCCGACCTTCGAGCACCGCTCGATGCGGAAGAAATGTCCCGTATTACCATCGAAGACGAGTATACTTTGATCATCGTGGACGTTCCCATCACAGAGGAAAGAAACAATCGCACCTACTACGTAACGATTCCGCTAGGGATTATCATCACCGAGGAAACCATTATCACTACCTGCTTGGAATCACTACCTGTTCTTGATGTCTTTATCAACCGTAGACTGCGCAACTTCTACACCTTCATGCGTTCACGCTTTATCTTCCAGATTCTCTACCGCAACGCCGAACTTTACCTTACGGCCCTTCGTTCGATCGACCGTAAGAGTGAACAAATCGAAAGTCAACTTCACAAGTCTACTCGAAACGAAGAACTGATCGAGCTCATGGAATTGGAAAAGACCATCGTCTATTTCAAAGCCTCCCTCAAGACAAATGAGCGCGTGATTAAGAAATTGACTAGCGCAACTAGCAATATCAAGAAATACCTAGAAGACGAAGACCTACTCGAAGACACCCTGATTGAAACCCAACAGGCCATCGAGATGGCAGATATCTATGGAAATGTCCTTCACTCTATGACAGAGACCTTTGCCTCTATCATTTCCAATAACCAGAACAACATCATGAAGACCCTGGCTCTCGTGACCATCGTTATGTCTGTCCCAACCATGATCTTCTCAGCCTATGGGATGAACTTCAAGGATAATGAAATCCCTCTAAACGGTGAGCCACACGCCTTCTGGTTAATCGTCTTTATCGCCTTTGCTATGAGTGTTTCGCTCACTCTCTATCTCATCCATAAAAAATGGTTCTAAGAGGAATCCCTATGTCTCAGATTGATTTACAAAAACTAACCAAAAAAAACCAAGAGTTTATCCATATCGCTACCCAACAATTTATCAAAGATGGTAAAACAGACGCTGAAATCAAGGCCGTCTTTGAGGAAGTCATCCCCCAAATCCTTGAAGAGCAAGCCAAAGGGACGACTGCACGTTCCCTCTACGGGGCTCCAACCCACTGGGCTCATAGCTTCACTGTCAAGGAGCAATACGAAAAAGAGCATCCAAAAGAAAATGACGATCCAAAACTCATGATTATGGACTCAGCCCTTTTTATCACCAGTCTCTTTGCATTGGTTAGCGCTCTGACTACCTTCTTCTCTACAGATCAGGCCATTGGCTATGGATTGATTACCCTCTTGTTGGTTGGGCTTGTAGGAGGACTTGCCTTCTACTTGATGTACTACTTTGTCTACCAGTACTATGGACCGGACACTGACCGTAGCCAACGTCCTCCATTCTGGAAGTCAATCCTCGTTATCCTGGCTTCTATGGTCCTTTGGTTGGTTGTCTTCTTTGCAACAAGCTTCCTACCAGCCAACCTCAATCCAGTCCTTGCTCCATTGCCTTTGGCTATCCTAGGGGCTGCTCTTCTCGCCCTTCGCTTCTATCTCAAGAAACGTTTCAATATCCGAAGCGCAAGCGCGGGCCCATCACGTTATTAAGAAAAGTGAAAAGCTATGGCATATAGTCAATCCTTAGCTCAGCAGATTCGAAAAATTCTAGCACTTAAACTTCCTCCCCAAATTTTCGAAGAAGAGTTAGAAGAAAAGAAACTGTTTGGTGGCCTGGCCTTTATGATTCGTGGGAAAATGGTCCTTACAGTCAGTTCCAGAAAGGACGAGCTGGTTATGGTGAGAATTGGCAAAGAAACGGAAAAGCAAGTTCTACCCCGAACAGGAGCTCGTACTACATTGATGAGAGGGCGACCTTATCATGGCTATATAGACCTAGATATCGAAGGTCAAAAAGAACTTCCTTACTGGATTGATTTAGCCCTCTCCTATAATCAAGAGTTGACCAAGTAACTCATATCTAGTGAGATTAGAAAAACGAAAAGCAACTGCACAGGCGGTTGCTTTTTCACTTGCTTTCTTGATATCCAACAGAACTTCTGAGTCTGATTCTTATAGTTTTCTCTCACCTTTTGTGATAAAATAGGCACAATCAATTTATTTTTAGGAGGATAATATATGACTTCTACTATTGGTATTATAAGTTTATCTAGTGGGACTATGGGTGAAGACTTTGTCAAGCACGAAGTGGACTTGGGTATTCAACGTCTCAAGGACCTCGGACTCAACCCTATCTTTTTGCCTCATTCGCTAAAGGGCTTGGACTTTATCAAAGAACATCCTGAAGCTCGTGCAGAGGATTTGATTCAGGCCTTTTCTGATGATAGTATCGACATGATCCTATGCGCCATTGGTGGAAACGATACCTATCGCTTGCTACCTTATCTTTTTGAAAATGACCAACTACAAAAGGTTATCAAACCAAAGATTTTTCTCGGTTTCTCGGATACGACCATGAACCACCTTATGCTACACAAACTAGGAATCAAGACTTTTTACGGCCAATCATTTCTAGCGGACATTTGTGAGTTAGACAAGGAGATGTTATCTTATAGCCTTCACTACTTTAAAGAATTGATCGAGACTGGGAGAATCTCAGAAATCCGCCCTAGCGACCTTTGGTATGAGGAACGGACTGATTTTAGTCCCAATGCCTTGGGAACACCTCGTGTCAGCCATGCAAATACAGGTTTTGACTTGTTACAAGGCAATGCCCAGTTTGAGGGAGAAATCCTCGGTGGTTGTCTTGAGTCCCTCTATGATATCTTTGACAATTCTCGATACGCAGACAGCACGGACCTCTGCCAAGAGTACCGACTCTTCCCTGACTTATGTGACTGGGAAGGAAAGATTCTCTTGCTAGAAACAAGCGAAGAAAAGCCTGAACCTGATGATTTCAAAAAAATGTTGCGGACTTTAAAGGACACGGGGATATTTGGGGTTATCAGTGGACTCTTGGTCGGAAAGCCAATGGATGAAACCTTCTATGACGACTACAAGGAAGCACTATTGGATATCATTGACAGCAATATCCCGATTGTCTATAATCTGAATGTCGGTCACGCCACACCAAGAGCCATTGTACCCTTTGGCGTTCACGCTTATGTGGATACACAGAAGCAAGTCATTCGCTTTGACTATAACAAAAAATAAACAATTTCTCCATTTTTGTGCTTTGGTATTGATTTTCGTTACAATTTGTGTCTGAATTTATTGCATTTTGCTTATTTCTATGATATCTTTTTAGAGGAGGTGTATATGACTAAACAAAAAATAAATCAAATTGTCGGTTCAATTGGAGCCTTTATCGGGATTATTGTATTTATCGCCTACATCCCACAAATTTTTGCCAATTTACAAGGCAACAAAGCTCAACCATTCCAGCCTTTATCCGCAGCAGTATCTTGTTTAATTTGGGTTATTTACGGATGGACAAAAGAGCCTAAGAAGGATTGGATACTAATTATTCCAAACTCAGCTGGCGTTGTCTTAGGTGGACTGACATTTCTTACTGCACTATAAAAGTTACTAGCATATAATCAAAAAGCTGAGATAATTTTCTCAGCTTTTTCTATTTTCTCAGATAGTTAGACGCTTGGACTCACTAATTTCCGTTTTTCCACTCGCAATCATTCTCGTGGTCATCAACCAGGCCTGCCGCCTGTAGAAAAGACAAAACTGCGACTGGACCTGTAAACTTGAAGCCTTGTTTTTTGAGATCTTGAGACAACTTTTCAGACAAGGCTGTTTTAGCAGGTGCTAGGTGATAGTCAGGAACATCATTCACGATCGTTTTTCCCTCAACAAAGGACCAGAGATAAGCGTCAAAAGAGCCGTAGGTTTTCTGGACTTGCAAAAATGCTTGGGCGTTGGCACGCGTCGCAAAGAGCTTGGCACGATTTCGGATGATGGCTGGATTCTCTAACAAGGCTTCCAACTCCCCATCTGTCATTTCCGCGACCGCTTGAATTTGATAGCCATGAAATGCTTCTCGGAAAGCCTGGCGTTTGTTGAGTACCGTTTCCCAAGACAGACCAGCCTGATAAGTCTCCATACAGAGCAGTTCAAAAAGAGCGCGGTCATCATGAAGGGGTTGCCCCCACTCCTCATCATGATAGGCTACATATAAGGGATTATTCATTTTTACCCAACCACAGCGTTTTGGCATATTATACTCCTATTTGACCAACATCTTAAGGGCCGACTTGATATAGTTCTCTGCTGTATCCGTCGTTCCTTCAAAGAATTTCTTGATTTTCTTAAGTTCAGTCGCCTTGTAGCCCAGTGCCAGCATGGCTTCCATAGCTTCTTCCAGTTCTTGGTTTTCAGCGCTGGTTTGCACTGCGACCTTGGAAGGAAGGTCATCACTAGCCACGACTACCTTGCCTTCCAAGTCCAGCACCATCTGCTGGGCTGTTTTCTTGCCAATTTTAGGGAACTTGGTCAAGTAGGTGATGTTCTTAGTCTCGATCGCTTGAACCAAGCCAGCATTGTCATCAGCTGCGATGATAGCAAGAGCTGACACAGGACCAATCCCTGAGACCGAGATCAGACTGAGAAAGAGCTTTTTCTCATCTTCTGAGCGAAAACCGTAGAGCAGATGGGCATCCTCACGAACAACTTGGTGCACATAAATCTGAGTTTCTTGATTGACCTGACCTGAGTAGGCATAGGGATTGGCTACATGCAAGATATAACCGATACCATTTGCCTCAAGGATGATATATTTAGCAGTGATTTTGGTAATGATTCCTTTTAGATATTCGTACATAATTTTCACTTTCTATAATTGATTTGCAATTCCTTGTAAATGCGCTGCTCTGATGATAAGAAGCAACCCAAGTACTGCACACACAATAAAAACGAGCCAAACACCTACAGCACCTGTTGCAGCGCTGATAGAAATCATCGCCCCCGCTAAAATAGACGCTAAAGGCTGCGCCATATTAAGGAAACCTGAGTAGGTTCCGAGCTTATTCTCATTCATCATTTCCGCCCGTAAAACTTGGCTTGGCGGCATGCAGATGAGTTCCCCCATAGTATAGAGAATGGCTAGCAAAAACAGAGCCCAGAAACTCCTGAAGACAATGGTGAAAAGCATACCCAAGTCAAAGATAATACTTCCCAATAAAAACTGCGGTATGAGCTTCATTTCCTTGGTCAAACGATTGGCAGTCGTTATGAAGCAAACAATAATCAGGGTATTGATAAAGACCATGATACTGAGCATCTTAGCTCCTGAAATATGAATACCGAAAATACTACTCGCGATGAATGACTCTTTCAAATGAACGGGTATATAATTGTCAATTTGCAACCAGATAACTCCATTAAATACAGTCCCTAACGTATAAAGTAGGAAAATTTTGTCCTGAAAAACAGAAACATAATTTTTCACAGTTGCCAAAGGACTGCTACCATGCTCAAAGACCAGATTAGCTGGCTTGCTTTCTGAAAAATATTTCCAAGCGAGGAAAAAATTCAAGAAGCTAATCACCGTCAAAACCAGAAGCAACTCAAAAAAATGGTGGTCGTAAAAGAAACCTGCAAGCCCTGCTCCTAACATAACGGATACATTGACAAACCAATAACTAATCGTATAAACGAAACGGCGATTTTGCTCGTCGGTCAAATCAATAATCATCGCATCAATAGCCGGCCAAGAGAAAGTTCCTGCGGTCTCTGCCAGCAACATTCCGACAAAAGTCAAAAAGGGAAAAATATGATTAGGCATATTTGCCAGCAGCACAAGAAAGTAGCCACTCGCAAGACCAAAGTTTCCCCAGTCAATGACTTTCTTACGTCCCCAAAGATCCGCCAAATGTCCACCATACAGCCCAGCTAAAAAACCAATGAGTTTGGTTGTGATCATCAATAACCCCGCCCAAAAGGCTCCAAAATATTGAACATAGTACATGGCCATAAAAGGAGTAATGGCACTCTCTAAAATCCGTGCTACAAAGCTCATCCATTCCCGCATTTGAATTTGCTTGGGGAGGGCAAAAAATTCTTTCATCTTTCATTCCTTTTTCATAATTTCTTCGCTTTTTCTTACCTAGTATATCATATTTTTTTGCTGAAAACTGCAAACACAAGTGCAACCTCTGGTTGACAAATAGTACAGGAGATTGTATTCTCATAATAAGTAAAAATTGTTAGGATAAAAGAAGAAAAAGGAGGATAGAGTGATGAAACTCGCAGAAAAACTATTTGAGCTCAGAAAGGAAAAAGGTTGGTCCCAAGAAAAGCTAGCAGAACAAATCAATGTTTCTCGGCAAAGCATCTCCAAATGGGAGTCTGGACAAGTCCTTCCTGAAATTGAAAAAATCATTGAAATAAGCAAGATTTTTCAAGTGACAACTGACTATCTCTTACTGGATGAAAACTCTGAAAAAACTTCTACAGAAGTGATCTTGGAGGGAGACAAGGACAAATACTATAAAAAGGTTAAATCCTTTGGTCTCTGGCAGGTGATTTATATTTTCGTATTGGCTCTGGCTATCTATCTCTTTTTAGCTGGTTCTAGTTTTCCAGCTGAATTCACTGCTTGGATCTGGCTGACCTTCGTTCTCTTGATTGCGTCTGCAGTTGCTATCAACAAGGCTCTCAAAACCAAACAACGTTATCTTGATAGGGTAATTGGCCTTGAGAATCATTCAGACCATGACGACTCTACAAAATCTTGAATCACCTAGTTCAGTTTTCACAACACTTTTTATAGGACTGGTCTTGTCAAGCAAGTGTAAACCTCGTGTCAACTTGCCCATGTCCAATCAAAGTTCCCACTTTAATAAAATTTTAAAGCCTTGTTCGAAAAGGAACAAAGGCTTTTTGTGTTCTTAATATTTTCCCAACTCACGAAGACTCGTATGATTTTCCTGAATGCGTCGGAACATCTTTCCCATATCCGACTTGGTGAAATGCACCAAAACAGGACGTCCATGCGGACAGTTATAGGGGTTGTCACATTGAGAAAGCTGATAAAGGAGCTGTCTAGCTGAGTGGTCGTCGATACGATGGTTGGCCTTGATAGACCGCTTGCAGGACATCATGATGGCTAACTCTGCTCGGTATTTTTTGATCGAAACTTCCTTGGTCAAGAGCAGCATGTCGCACATTTCATAGATGCCTGACTCAATCTCTTCTTCTGACATCCAAATAGGATGTTCACGCAGTATAAATTGATTTTCTCCGTACTCTGCTAAAAATACACCCACTTCCTCCAAAAGTGCCATTCTTTCCTTGAGACGAAGAGCATCATCTGCAGGAAATTCAAAGATGTAGGGCACTAGGAGTTGCTGCTGGCTCTGGTCAACATTGCCGATGCTTTCACGGTATTCCTCGTACTTGACTCGTTCCTGAGCCGCGTGCTGGTCTATGATGTAGAGTCCATCTCGCCCTTGGGCAAAAAGATAGGTCCCGTGCATCTGTCCGAAGAACTCCAACTCTGGGAAACTCGATGCTTCTTCTCGCTCCAGCTTATCATAAGCCTTATCGAGGCTAGCAAGATCTAACTCTGGATGGTCTAATTGGCCATAGTTAGCAGGCTTTCTCTCTGCAAAATGCAGTTTTGCTGGCTTAGTCAATTGGTCTAAAGTTTCTTTAGCAAACAGGGGTAGGTCCCTACCCTCCTCAGTTAATTCAACCTGGTGGTCAGCCACCTCAGCTTGACTAGGTTTTGAGAGTTCTGTTTTTTCATAGTAAAGCGTATTTTCTTTGAGTGGGAGAATAGTTTGCTCTACCTTTTGACGATTGCGCACGGTCGACTTGGCAAGATTTTCTAAAGCATCAGGAATCAAGGCTTGTTCCTTGAGACTATTTGAAATAGCTTCTGAAAGCAGCGCCATCAGTTCTCTTTCCTTAGAAATCCGCACTTCTTGTTTGGTTGGATGCACATTGACATCAGCTAGATAGGGGTCAATATGGATGTGAATGACAGCCAGTGGAAAACGCCCTACCATAAGCTTGCTTCCGTAACCATCCAAAATAGCACGGTTGAGCAAGAAGTTCTTGATATAACGGCCATTGATGAAGAGGCTGATATAGTTACGATTTGCTCGGGTTAATTCAGGTAAAGACACAAAACCTGTAATTTCAAAATCTAAGTCAGAGTTCTCAATTTCAATCATCTTCTTGGCACTCGCCAAACCATAAATCCCTGCGATGGCTTGTCGCAGTTGACCAGTCCCTGCTGTCCGCGTCATTTCCTTGCCATCACTGATTAAACTAAAAGAAATCTCAGGATGAGCCAATCCCAGACGGTTGACAATATCAATGATATGAGACAGCTCCGCTTGCTGGCTCTTCATATACTTGAGACGGGCAGGTGTGTTGAAAAAGAGGTCCTCCACACAAACTTTGGTCCCCACAGGACTAGTCGCTGGGATGACTTCCTCAACTTCTCCCCCACGCGCAACGAGCTTGGTCCCATGACTCGCACCATCCACCGCCGTCAACAGAGTCAGAACACTGACAGAAGCGATAGAGGGCAGGGCCTCACCACGAAAACCGAGCGTCCGAATCCGAAAAAGGTCTGCTTGATTTTTTATCTTGCTGGTCGCATGGCGACGCAGGGCCAATTCCACCTCATCGTGGGCAATTCCATGACCATTATCTGTGATTTGAATCTTCTTGAGACCAGCTTCCTCAATCTCAATGATAATCTGGCTAGAGCCCGCGTCAATAGCATTTTCTACCAACTCTTTGACCACGCTAGCAGGACGTTCAATGACCTCTCCTGCAGCGATCTGGTTTGCCAACACTTCTGGCAATTCAATAATATGAGACATCTTTCAGCCCCTTTCTGTATCTATTTTCCTAGAAATTGATTAGTGCTATTATACCATATTTCAGATGTTACCAAAAAAAGCAAATACCACATAGACTCCAAATCTCTCCACATAGACAAAAGCTCTTGCCATGGGTCGTAAAATAGTGTTTAATAAAGGTGTACAGGAAGTGATCACAATTTTGTATGAAATGTAAGGAGGGAAATTTATGAAAGTAGAACTACAGATTAAGGAGACTTATGAGGAGGAAAAGCTGATTGTCCAAACTCCTCAGCCGACCGAAAAAGTCCAGAAAGTCATCGAGTTCGCAGAAAATCTTGACCAAAAAGAAACAATCAAAGGAAAGATTGATGACCAGGTCTATCTAGTTAAGATTAGCAAGATTCAACGCTTCTATATCGAGAATCGCAAGGTTCTTGCAGAAACTGCATCTCATACCTACACTATTGATTTGCGTCTCTATCAAGTTCTTGACATTCTGCCGACCACATTTATCCAAATTTCCCAATCAGAAATCGTCAATATCGACTCCATCTCTCATCTCAAGCTCACGCCCAACGGTCTGGTTGAAATTTTCTTAAAAAATGAAAGCTTCACCTACTCTTCACGCCGTTACCTAAAAACCATCAAGGAGAAATTAGAACTATGAAAAAACAAATCTTTCACGATGCAGCCGCTGGTGTACTTATCGGCCTCATCCTCTCTATCCTCTTTTCACTCATTTATGCACCAAATACCTATGCCCCACTAAGCCCCGAGTCTCTTATCGGCCAAGCGATGGCTCAACATCAGGTTCACGGTGCTCTAGTCTTGCTCTACTGTATGGTCATCTGGTCAGCTATCGGTGTTCTCTTTAGCTTTGGCAGTCGTTTATTCAGCCGTGACTGGAGCTTGCTCCGTGCCACACTTTCCCATTTCTTCCTCATGCTGGCTGGCTTTGTTCCACTAGCAACTCTGGCTGGTTGGTTCCCCTTCCACTGGACCTTCTATCTCCAGCTTATTCCAGAGTTTGCGATTGTCTACCTCATCATCTGGACTATTCTCTATAAAAGAGAAGCTAAAAAAGTAGACCACATCAATCAACTCTTGGCCCATAAAAAGTAATAGAGAAAATCCCACTCACAAAAATGTGAGTGGGATTTTTTTATAACTTTTGTTTGAGCTCGACCAAGACATTCATAGCCTGCATCGGTGTCATATTGTATACATCCAGTTTAGCTAATTCTGCTAGGATAGGATGCTCTGCAGGCGCGTCAAAGAGTGACATCTGTTCAGTAACAGCGCTTGTTTGTCTCATGGGAGCAGGACTTTCCGTCCCTTGATTCTCCAGTTGAGTCAATATCTTATCCGCCCTTGCTAAAAGTTCTGCTGGCAAGCCAGCAATCTTAGCAACGTGGATACCATAGGATTTGTCAGCTGGTCCTGGTTCGATCTTGTGAAGGAAGGTGACCTGTCCATCCTGTTCTAAGGTTGCCACGTGGACATTGACCAAGTGTTCCAAGCTGGACTCCAGACTGGTCAACTCATGGTAGTGGGTCGCAAAGAGAGTTTTGGCTCCGATATGTTCATGGATGTATTCGATGATGGATTGGGCCAGAGCCATTCCGTCATAAGTTGCAGTTCCGCGTCCCAATTCATCAAAGAGAATCAAGGAATCCTTGGTCGCATGCGAAATGGCATTGTTGGCCTCCATCATCTCCACCATAAAGGTTGATTGACCTGAAACCAAGTCATCTGCTGCTCCGATACGGGTAAAGATAGCATCGAAGATAGGCAAATGGGCGCTTTCTGCCGGCACATAAGAACCCAGCTGGGCCATAACCGCAGTCATGGCTAACTGGCGCATGTAGGTTGACTTCCCACTCATGTTGGGCCCTGTAATCAGCTGAATACTGGTATCTTCTGCCATCTGGATACTATTTGGAATATAGGTCTGAGCTCCCATGACCTTTTCGACGACAGCATGGCGCCCTTTTTGGATACCTATTTGTGAATCCTCTCCAAACTCAGGTCTGATCAAATGCTGGGTTTCAGCCACAACTGCGAGACTTTGCAAGACATCAACTGTCGCAATTCCTTGGGCTAAAGCCTGCAAACGCTGGATGTACTTGCTGACTTCCTCACGGATACGCATAAAGATTTCATATTCTAGATTGGCTGACTTCTCACGCGCCTCCAACATATCCCCCTCGATACGGGCTAATTCTTCGGTACCAAAGCGTTCTGAGTTTTTCAACGTTGCCTTGCGGAAAAAGTGGGCTGGCACATTTCCCAGTTGCGAATTGGTCACATGGAAATAGTAGCCGTCCTTTTTATTGTAGTCAATCTTAAGCGTGCTGATGCCAGAGTTTTCCCGCTCCTTAGCCTCAATCTCAGCAATCCAGCTAGTCCCTTCTCTGAGCACACGACGGTACTTGTCTAAGGTCTCATCAAATCCCGTACGGATAATGCCACCTTCCGTAATCACGTGAGGAGCTTCAGGAGCAATGGCAGCACTAATCAAGCTCTCCAACTCCGGGATGGCATCTAACTGTTTGATAAGATAGGCCAGGGCAGGTTGCTCCATTCCCTCTAAAATCGCTCGAATCCGTGGCACACTAGATAAGGTAGTCGCCAACTGCAAGAGATCCTTGGGATTGGTCTTGCCAAAAGAAACCCGACTAGCCAAACGTTCGATGTCATAAACACCCTTAAGACTGTCTGTCAAATCGCTACGCTCAAAGA
This sequence comes from Streptococcus sp. 27098_8_51, assembly GCF_041432205.1. Lineage (GTDB taxonomy): Bacteria > Bacillota > Bacilli > Lactobacillales > Streptococcaceae > Streptococcus. Next base: position 51,822 of record NZ_JAPVZE010000010.1, on the reverse strand, counting down.
AATGGTCAAGAAAGACCTGCACCACCTCTTGACGCTGGACGATTCGCTCCTTATCAATCAAGGGACGATGAATCCAAGAACGCAAGAGACGCATACCCATAGCCGTTTTGGTTTCATCCAAAAGCCAGAAAAGACTCCCCTGCTTCTTACCTGAACGGGCATTCTCAACCAAATCCAAACTAGCCTTGGTCGCATAGTCCATCTGTAAGAAATCTTTAATTTCATAGCGGATAACTGGTTTGAGATGGTTCAATTTCCGCATCTGGGTCCGGTGAACATACTGGAGCAGCTTACTAGCTGCCGCTTGCTCCACAGCTGCCAAACGTGAATCTAGTAAATGAATATCCTCAAAGCCTTCTTTCTCATAAGAAAGCACCAAATTCATCTGACGGCTAAGGATTTGTTCTTCTTCCTCAGACAAGTTATAACCCAGCACCACTTCTCGAGCCTTGAGGTTACGGATTTCCCCACAAACCAACGTGAAATCCAATAGCCCCGTCACATAGAAATCACCTGTCACCAGATCCATATAAGCCAGACCAAACTGATTGCCATCACGGTCTATGGCAACCAAAAAATTGTTCTGACTGTCTGGCTTACTGCTATCAACGACCGTTCCAGGTGTGATGACCTGGACCACCTCTCGCTTAACAACACCAACCGCTTGTTTGGGATCTTCCATCTGTTCTGCAATGGCGACTTTATAGCCCTGCTCAATCAGAACATCGATATACTGTTGGGCAGAATGATAAGGGACGCCCGCCATGGGTATCGGATTTTCTGCATTTTTATTCCGACTTGTTAAGGAAATTTCCAAAATTTGCGCTGCATTAATTGCATCTTCATAGAACAACTCGTAAAAGTCACCCATTCGAAAAAGCAAAAAAGCATCTGGGTATTGTTTCTTAATATCCACATACTGTTGCATGCCGGGTGATAGCTTTTCTGTTGCCATTTTCCATCTCTCCTTGCTAAAAATAAGTCTTGAGAGCAACTCCCAAGACCTTATTTATCTTTCATCAAATCTAGCAAACGATCTTCCATCAGCTTGGCAACGTGCTGGTCTCGACAAATAACCAATAAGGTATTAGCACCAGCAACCGTTCCTAAAATCCATTCATCCTTGTTTGCATCTACAATGTTTGCTAAGACTGCAGCTTCCCCAAGTTTGGTATGAAGTACCAAGGTGAACTCTGCTCTTGCAACACCTTCTAAGTGATGAGACAAAAACTCAACTAAATCAATCTTATCTGTCTCATTTGCTAGTACATAATACACCATATCATTTTTCTTAACCTTGGTCAAGCCGATTTCACGCAAATCACGCGACAAAGTCGTTTGTGTCACATAAACATTACGAGCTTCTAAACGATCTTGAATCTCTTTTTGTGTCCCAAGTTTTTCTTCGGTGATCATCTTTTTAATCAATTGATGCCGTTCTCTTTTTCTCATATTATCCTCTTAAGTGAATATTTATAACAAGTTTTACATTTATTTTATAACTACATTATACCAAAAAAACTAGATAATTCAAAAAAATTCTTTTCTTTCTCAAAAAATGTAGTAAATTGTGTTAAAATAGTAAAAAAGCCCAAAAGGAGCCCTTATGAATACAAAAGAATTGATTGCTAGCGAGTTGGCTAGCGTCGTTGATAGCCTGGACCAAGAGGCTATTTTAAATTTACTGGAAACACCTAAAAACTCAGAAATGGGAGACATCGCCTTCCCTGCCTTTTCTCTAGCAAAAGTCGAGCGTAAAGCTCCTCAAATGATTGCAACAGATATTGCTGAAAAAATCAATAGTCAAGCCTTTGAAAAGGTTGTTGCTACAGGACCTTACGTCAACTTTTTCCTTGATAAATCTGCTATTTCGGCTCAGGTATTACAGGATGTTATCACTGAAAAAGAGCACTATGCCGACCAAACCATTGGCAAGAAAGAAAATATCGTTATCGACATGTCTAGTCCCAATATCGCAAAACCATTCTCTATTGGTCACTTGCGCTCAACGGTTATCGGAGATAGCTTGTCACATATTTTCCAAAAAATCGGCTATCAAACGGTCAAGGTCAACCATTTGGGAGACTGGGGCAAACAGTTTGGAATGCTGATCGTTGCCTACAAGAAATGGGGAAATGAGGAAGCCGTTAAAGCGCATCCAATCGATGAACTTCTTAAACTCTACGTTCGCATCAATGCTGAAGCTGAAAAAGACCCTAGCTTGGATGAAGAAGCACGCGAATGGTTCCGCAAACTGGAAAATGGAGACGAGGAAGCCTTAGCTCTCTGGCAATGGTTCCGTGATGAAAGTTTAGTGGAATTCAACCGCCTTTACAATGAATTACAAGTCGAATTTGACAGCTACAACGGAGAAGCCTTCTACAACGATAAGATGGATGCTGTTGTAGACATTCTCGCTGAAAAAGGACTTCTTGTTGAGTCAGAAGGGGCTCAAGTTGTCAATCTTGAGAAATATGGAATTGAACATCCAGCCCTTATCAAAAAATCTGATGGTGCAACTCTCTATATCACACGAGACTTGGCTGCAGCCCTTTACCGTAAAAAGGAATACCAATTTGCAAAATCCATCTATGTTGTTGGTCAAGAGCAATCTGCCCACTTCAAACAACTCAAGGCAGTACTACAAGAGATGGGCTACGATTGGAGCCAAGACATTGTCCATGTTCCGTTTGGATTGGTAACAAAAGAAGGGAAAAAACTCTCTACCCGTAAAGGAAATGTCATCTTGCTAGAACCGACTATCGCTGAGGCTGTTAGTCGTGCCAAGGCCCAAATCGAGGCGAAAAATCCTGAGTTAGAAAATAAAGACCAGGCTGCCCACGCTGTTGGAGTTGGGGCTATCAAGTTCTATGATCTTAAGACCGACCGTACAAATGGATATGACTTCGACCTTGAAGCTATGGTATCCTTTGAAGGGGAAACTGGACCTTACGTTCAATACGCCTACGCTCGTATCCAATCTATCTTGCGCAAAGCCGATTTCAAGCCAGATACAGTTGGCAACTACAGCCTGAATGATGCTGAAAGCTGGGAAATCATAAAACTACTCCAAGACTTTCCACGTATTATCAATCGTGCAGCAGATAACTTTGAACCTTCTATCATTGCGAAATTTGCGATTAGTCTGGCTCAAGCCTTTAACAAATATTATGCACATACACGTATCCTAGATGAAAGTCCTGAGCGCGACAGTCGTCTAGCACTCAGCTACGCAACCGCAGTGGTCCTCAAAGAAGCCCTTCGTTTGCTCGGAGTAGAAGCGCCAGAGAAGATGTAAATCGCCAAAGTTACTTGATTGCAAAGCAATCTAAGTAACTAACGCCAAATCCTATTCGGACTTTGGCTAGGCGCTTCACTAGTAAAGAAACATAAATATTGTCGATTTATGTTTCTTTACGTCGTAACCAGTACGAGTTGCCCAAACGCTTTACTAATTCACCAGACCAAATAATATCGATTTGGTTAGGCTCATGTCGTAATCTTTTAAATTACTTGAAAGCAATCTGAAAGATTGAGGCAAAATAACATTTATATTGTGTTCGGCATTGTAGCATTTCAATGAAACAATTTATTCACTTTTACTATTTCTTTATCACACTGGGAGATTCCTTATGAGCCAATATGCTTATATCCTCGTTGTACTTAGCTTGGTTTTCCTTTTTCTGCTCAATAAGTACGAGAAGGAAAGACTTCAAAGACTCTACCAAGAGCAACTTTTGAAGGACGAGACATTTAGGTCTGACATCAAAGAGAAAATTCACACGACTGAAAATATCAATGATGTCATTGCACATATCAATAAAACTTACCGTCTGGGAATGTTGCTCTCAAAAGACGTCACAGATCAATTGAAATAATCAAAATCCGAGAAGCTTTCTTCTCGGATTTTTTAGGCTTACCATATTCTCCTTGGAGAAATTTCATTAATGCATGTAAAGTTTTCTGTAATTTTCTATATTTTTTCAAAATGGTCTTGCATTTCCTTTAAGATTTTTGTAGAATAGTAGCTATCTATTCAGATTATTCTGAAAATTCAAAAATAGGAGTGTTTATTATGTCACAAGTTACGTTATCAAACCAGTCAACCTGGGCAAGCAAACTAAAGGCAATGGGGCCAGGAATCCTAATGGCTTCTGCTGCCGTTGGAGGTTCTCACATTGTATCCTCTACTCAAGCTGGTGGTTCTTATGGGTGGTCACTACTCCTCTTGGTTATCTTGGCCAATGTTTTTAAATATCCATTTTTCCGTTTTGGTGCCGAATATACTGCCGACACTGGTAAAACCTTGGTAGAAGGCTATGCTGAAAAAGGAAAAATCTATCTCTGGATTTTCTTTGTCCTCAATGTCTTCTCTGCTATGGTTAATACAGCTGGAGTCGCTATCCTTTGCTCAGCCATCATCGCTAGCGCCTTCCCAATGATTGGACTTAGCATCACTCAGTGGTCCCTTATCCTTGTTGCAGTCATTTGGGCCATGCTACTCTTTGGTGGCTACAAACTATTAGATGGTATGGCAAAATGGATCATGTCTGCTTTGACCATTGCAACTGTTCTTGCAGTTATCATTGCAGCAATTAAACATCCAGAATACAGCTCTGATTTTGTCGAAAAGACACCTTGGCAAATGGCGGCACTCCCTTTTATCGTTTCCCTCTTAGGATGGATGCCTGCCCCTATTGAAATTTCAGCCGTCAATTCACTCTGGTCTGCTGAAAAGAAAAAGACCGTCAACTTTAATACAGCGGACGCCCTTTTCGACTTTAACGTTGGTTACATTGGAACTGCTATCCTAGCTGTATTCTTCGTGGCACTAGGAGCACTGATTCAGTATCCTACAGGACAAGCAGTTGAAGCAGCTTCAGCCAAGTACATTTCTCAATTTGTGGGTATGTATGCCTCTGTTCTTGGAGAATGGTCCCGTTATTTGATCACCTTTATCGCCTTTCTCTGTATCTTTGGAACGGTCATCACCGTTATCGATGGCTACTCTCGTGTCAATCAGGAATCGCTGCGACTCTTGATTCGTCAAAAAGAGGATTCTCGCAAATCTTTGAACATCTGGATGACCATTACCGCTATCATTGGTATCGTAATTATTAAATTCTTTGCTGGTCAAGTTTCCACCATGCTTCGCTTTGCCATGATCGGTTCTTTCCTGACAACACCATTCTTCGCTCTTTTGAACTATGTATTGGTGACACGTGAGAATAAAAATCTTCCTTCTTGGCTAAAACTCCTCGCTATCGCAGGATTGATTTTCCTCTTTGGCTTCGCTATCTTCTTTATCTATGCACTTGCCATCGGAAAAGCAGGATAGTTTATAAAATGGCACCCTGACAGGGTGCTTTTTGCATACTCAAAAGCAGTTGAAAATCTCAACTGCCCCTCAGTACTACTTTATTTTTCTGTCTCTAACTCATACAAGTCTGCAATGATTGCTGCGACTTTTTTAATATCTCCCAGCATGCCTCTCATTTCAAAATCTGCTAGAACGGGGAAACCAAAACGCTGGCTGTACTGCTTGGCTGTTAGGCAGTATTGATTGTTAAAATTGCGATTACCAGATCCCACTACCCCAAAACACTTACTAGCATTGTCTCCATAAGCGATAAAGTCGCCCACTGGAGTCGTTAGAATCTCAACATCGCCGTTATCGACACCATTTCCACCTTCCAGATAGGTCGGCAAGAAAGCGACATAGGGATGTTCCATTTCAAAGAATTCTTGGCCTTCCTTGACCAAATCCTTGATATGGATTTTTTGGACCTCAATTCCCTCATACTGAGACAAGAGATAGTCCTTGAGTCGGGTTACAAAACTCTCTGTATTCCCACTCAGACTGATATACACTAGGGATATTTTTTTCATGTTGACCTCGATTTTTTGTTTACGATTTAAAAAGAACTAACAAGATTGTAACTTGATAGTCCTTTTTTGTCAATACTTAGGCAACTTCTTCTGCTTCGACTTCTTCGGCCAAATCTTTTTGTTGGCGCCACATCTTGTAAAAGACTAAGGCTAAAAAGAGAACATTGATAATGATGAACAAAATATTCGTTCCTTGTGCAAATGCTCCCATTCCTAGGCCGAGGGTAGAATCTTTGATTAATTGAACCGCATCTTGAACATTCATATAGCTATAAACCAAACCAACAATCGCTAGTAGAACATAGCCAATATAAGCATAGTTTGCGAATTGCACATTTTTACGTACTAGAAATACAAAGGCTACTACAACTAAAATTGCAGATAAAACAATCAACAACGTATTAAAAATAGAGTGCGATGACGCTGTTACTTGGTAAGTATAGTTGACTGTGTCTTCTAATTGCTGAGCAGTAAGCGTCCCGCTATTCGCCAGGCTAGCACGAAGCACATCTTTACTTGGCAATGGACTCAAGATTCCAAATAATGACATAGATGAAATGAGGGCTGATAAGACTAACAAAACCCAAAGATAAATAGGATTCTTTTTCATGTTTTCCTCCAAAAGATATTTTGAACATTATAGCATTTTTTGTACAGGAATACAACTTTTACAAGCTAGTTTCAACTTGTTTCCGATAAGCTTTCGGTGATTTTCCGCACAATTTACGGAAAACCTTATAGAAATATCCAACATTACTATAGCCAACTGCATAGCAAATATCTTCGATGCTATCACTGGTCGACAGTAAGAGTTGCTGCGCTGCCTTAATTCTCTGTTTATTGAGCAATTCCGCAAAGGTTGAGTTGGTTTCCCTCTTGATCAGCTGACCGAGATAGACAGGATTGATAAAGAGATCCTTGCTAATATCCTTAAGTGAGAGCTCTTTCTGATAATCACGCCCAATCACCTCCAGAACGCTCACCACATTTTCATTCATGCGATACTGGCCAAAGAACTTGGTCAAGGTTTCTTTGATATAGGCAACCAATTCTTCAAAGGTGTTAATGGCATGGATAGCTTTGACAATCTCGGTCATATCATCTGCTTTTAGGTGTTCAAACAAATGAAAGACATCCATGACAAACTGGGTAAAGAGCTGCTTCGTGATAGCCACGCGCGGGGTATTCTCCAAGACGACCTTCTCTAGCAAGGTTAATTCTTCGATGATTTGATTGATATTCCCTTGGATAATCACCCGATAAATCGGCTCATAATAAGCAAACAAACTCTCGGATTTTTCTAGATTGACTGAACCGTAGAAAAGGGCTTTTTCAGCGTTGATCTTCCAATTCTCAAAGGACTGCTGGTAGGGTGCTTCAAATGGTGTCACGACGATGCCATCTAGTGGCTGATCAGAGATGAAAATCTGCCAATCTTGCCCCAAAACATAGTAAGGAATGGTGAAAGAGCCCTGCTTTTCCTTGGATAGACCAATCCACCAGCTGTCTTTACCTGACAGGTAGTTCGTAAATCCTGTCTCATCCAATTCTTGACTGAGGGTCTGACTTTGCTCCACCTTTTCCTGAAGTTGCTGCGCAATTTTTTCTAATAAATTGCCCAACTCCACCTTGTCTACTGGCTTGACCAGATAATCCACGACACTAAGGTTCATGGCTTTTTTAACGTACTCAAACTCCTGATAACCAGACAGCAAGATATAATAGGTATCTGGAAGTAGCTCTTTCATTTCCCTAATCATCTCAAGTCCGGTCTTATCTGGCATGTTGACATCGGAAATGACCACATCTACTGGATTTTTCTTAATATAGTCCAAAGCATCATCTGCGTGATTAGCTGTTGCGACGACTTGCATATCCCATTTTTCAAAGGGGATTAATCGCTTGAGCCCCTCTGTCACCATGTACTCATCGTCTACTAATAAAACTTTATACATTTCTACCCTTTCTATTCATCCTGGATAGTGATATGGTAACGAACACCTTCTTGCTCAGCTGACTCTACACTGATTTGGTAGCGATCCCCAAAGTAGAGAACAAAGCGTTCGTGTACATTTACTATTCCAATTGATTGCCGCTCCCCACTATAGCTTGCCTCGTGTTCAAAACTTCGTTGAGCTAATTTTTCTTGCAAGCTAGCTAGTTTCTCAGCGGGCATTCCTCGACCATTGTCTTCCACTAGGATTTCAACGAAGCCTTGGCCCTTCAAGGCTTTGATACTGATGACATTATCCGTTCTGCGATGGTCAACACCATGGGCAAAGTAGTTTTCTACCAATGGTTGGAGTGTAAATTTTGGAATCCTCATTTCTTCCAATTCTGGTGCAATCTTGAAACCATAGGCAATGGATTTAGGATAACGCACCATGCAGAGATAGCTATATTTTCGGCAAAATTCCAACTCCTGCTTCAAGGTCGTTTCCCGCTCGTCAGAGATATTGTTGCGTAACAAGCTACTAAATTCATAGATAATATCTGCCAGTTCATCCTGACTTTGCATGACGGCATACATCCGTAAAAACTCCAGAGTATTGTACATAAAGTGAGGATTGATTTGAGCCTGCAGGGCTCGCATATTGGCATCTTTTTGACTGAGCTCTAGCTGATAGATATCATGGATATTTTTTTCCAGGCGGTCCAACATATCATTGGTTGTTTCTGCAATGAGAAGCAACTCTTGGTCTTTTTCAGAGGTATCGATTCGAAGGCCTTCTTCTCCTTGAGCAATCACCTCGATCGAATCTACTAGGTCTACGACCTGCTTTTGGTAATTTGAGAAAGTCTGTCTAAGGGTCACGTACAAAATGATGATAAAGAGAATACTTAGCCCAATAGTGACAGCTGAACTCGTCAAAGTTCCTGTAAGAACAAAATTTTTAGGAACAGCAACTCGAACCTGATAACCATGAGAGGTGACACCCACAAACCAGTTTTCTCGCTCGGCTGAGACCTTCTCCCCAATATGGAACATCTCAGTCTCAAAAGGCGAAGTTACTGTTACAGCCATTGGGATATGACCCCGAGTATTGTCAATAGCTCCATGTAAAACATCTGGGGATAGAGAGATATAGATCACTCCTAAATCCTTGTCAGACACAGGATCAGAAACAGGAATAGCAAAACTATTGGCTGTTGGCTTAAAATCCTCCGCAGGAACTTTCTCTCCACTGCGTTTTTCTCTAGTCGAAACATAGACTTCCTTGTAGTCCTGAAGAACAATAGCCACTCCAGTCACAAAATCATTCCGAACATAGAGGTCATCAATATTTTCATACAGGGAAACCGAGATATAAGGCGAAGTTTTACGCTCTAATTGCCAATAGAAATAGTCTGGTGTGCTGAGACTGAAATACTTGTAAATCCCTTCGATGCGGGCCTGATTTTCAACCAAAGACTGAGCAAGTTGGGTTGACTCTCTGTGATAGTATTCCACTTCACTCACTGTCCGAGTGGTCACACGTTCTGCAACCCGTTGGGCCTCTTTCTCACGCGAGTCCCAGTCAGCATACGATAGCATAATCGCAAAACTGGCAATGACCACGATCATAACCAAACTATAAATCCGTAAAAGAGAGTGAAGCCAAAACTGCTTCATTCTATTTTGTCGCCAATTTTTCATGGATACTTTCATAAATAGGTTCCAACATATCACTGATAAAGAAATGCCACATTCCAATTCCTACAAAAAAGAGCAAGGCAGGCATATAATAACCAACTCCTACAAGGAGAGTCGTCCCGAGTAAAACCTTGGCAATCGCAGGTAAGCTCATAAAAATCCCGATAAGGGACAGTTTCAAGGTATTTTGGTAGGATAAATCAAAGTACACCTGAAGTTTCAAGGAAACAGTGTAGGCTAGAAAGACAAGAGCAACTACAAGGACGTTGAGAAAGGTCGCCAAAAGGTGGAAAATCGTCTGGTGGGGCAATTGAACTAGAAGATACAAACCATAAACTAGGACAAGATCCACAAACACAAAACTATAGAAAGCCAAATTACTCTTGACAAAATTACTCTTATACAATTCCCAAGCTTCTTTCAAATGGTAGGCTCGATAGGTATAACCATGCTCCGCATACAAACTCATAAGGGTGGCACTTGCTGGTGCTAAACCAAATACCACTCCTCCTGCTAGTGTTAATAGCCAGAAATAAGCCGTCGCCATCATTCCCAAAAAGATACGATTAAAGACGAATTCTAAAAATTTTCCCATGCTACTCTCCTTAAACTAACGATGTAACTATTATATCATATTTCAAGCGTTTTCAAAAATATAGAACTCCCATTTACAATCCTCAAAAAGCGTGATACAATTGGTTTTGTTAATTCGCATCAAGGAGATTCTCATGAAGAAAAATATCTTAACCACCCTCTTGGCCGCCGTCCTCTACTTTCTCTGTGTAGGGATTGGAGTCTTCCTAGGACACCTGGTCGACCAAACAGGCAATATGTTCTACGCACCTGCCTTTTCTGCCCTTGTCGGTGGCAGTGTCTACATGCTTCTTTTGACGAAGGTCCCTCGTTTTGGCGCTATCACCACTCTGGGACTTTTTATGGCACTTTTCTTCCTAGCTAGCAAGCATGGCGCTGGTGCCTTTCTCCCAGGACTCGCCTGTGGTCTTGCAGCAGATGCCATCGCTCGTCTCGGCAACTACAGAGACCGAATCAAAAACACCCTCTCCTTCCTCGTCTTTGCTTTTAGCACAAGTGGTCCTATCTTTCTCATGTGGATCCGTCCCAAAGCTTACGTGGCCACTTTACTTGCGCGTGGGAAATCCCAAGAATACATTGACCGTATCATGGTCGCTCCAGAGTTGGACAAAATCCTTCTCTTTGTTTCAAGCATCCTCCTAGGTGCCTTGATTGGGGCTGTGGTTGGGCAATTTCTAAGTCAAAAAATAGCTGATAAACTATAAGGTAAAAGCCCTGAAGACTAGCAATGCCTAGCTCCAGGGCCTTTTTGTATACAATCTTAAAATTCACTATAGATAAATTCTTGAATATTCGAAAAATCGGTCACAAAACAGTAGATCACGATGCTCAAGATGACCGTATAGAAAAATAGTGTCCACAAGATTAAACGATGTGTGTTAGTTAGCTTGGTTTGCAAATTTGTAAAGTTCTTTTTCAACTTCCATCCATCCTTTCACTCCAACGTGCATCACGTCAAATAAAAAGTAATCATCATACTCTCTGTTTCCATAGTTTAATACGGTTGCACCATGGCTTTTTGCGACATCTTCTATTTTTTTATAAGTTTTTTCTCGCATCTCTCTTGAGACACCAGTGTAGTCATTCCATTTCCCGTTTACTGGGAAAATAATAACCTCAACTTCAATGCCCAATTCTTTAGCAACTGTCAAGAAGAGTTCCATATCTGAATATTCTGGTGACTCTAGGTAGCTCAAATCTTTATTGGAATCTTTCAGCGATGCATAGCGATCTTTTAAGTAAGTATTGTAGTAGTTATTATCAACAGCATAGTCATTATTGTCTGTTTTCTTTTTGACCTCTTCCACAAACTGATCCGTCATCTTTTCCCAATCATAGTCTGGGGTTTTGTCTCCTAGTGAAGGATAATCTGATTTAGCATGTTTTTGATAAAAAGTCTGTTTAAGCTTAAAGGAATACATCGCGTTATCTAACTCTAATAGTTTTTTATCAACAATAGTTCCTTTTCCATCTATGAAATAACTTTTGTATTTTTTGTAGATGTCATTTTGTTGCTTATTTCCTTTGGTAATCTCGATAATGCGATTGATTATTTTTTCTTTCGTTTCTTTACTAATCTTATCATTATCTAGCATGTGAAAAATATGTTCCTGAGAAGCCTTGTTCAAAAAGGCATCTTGATGGGTCCCATCTTTTTCAAACCACTGAACCGACTCTACTATAGCTACTTTTCGCTTACTCATTGATCCTTCAATAGAGCCCAAGGTCGTAGCCTGAATGATGTTTTGAGAATAACTGGTCCCAATCTGCATGATATTAAAATCGTTGTAGTTAAAAATTTTATTTGGATGATAGTCTTCATTTATCGTTGCGACCAACTCTGAGGAACCCATTAGAACCAGTGTATTGGGGGTGATATTGCTTGTTAGAATATCTCTACTTTTATACTTTTCATACGAGGTGCTATAACGAATACTGTTATCCTTGACTTTATAATAATCATCAATCTTCTTGACATACGTCACATTTAAAAGGGCAAGCGTCGCAATTACGAGCACAAGCGATAGTAAAAATGCTTTTAATTTAATCATCTCGTTTTATCCTATCCCTTCGATCTAGCCTATTTCTTTTCAATCTCTTATCTCTTTAAAATCGTCAGTAAGATTTTATAGGGTTCACCTGAAAAGATAAAGAAACCAATCATAACCAAATTCATGGTCACAAACCAACTTAGTAGCTTATACCAGTTTTTGTTTTTATTTTTCTTATAAAAATTGCTTTTCTTTTGATACACTTCAAATCCAGCCATCAAGACACCATGGTAAAAACCATAGACAATGTAGCTAACACTGAGACCATGCCAAAAACCCATGACCAACATATTGATCATATAGGCATAGGTTGCATTGTGTAGTCTATTTTTAAACCATTTTTTCCTGATAACCTGCATCAATACTCTTGAAAATACAAAATCTCTCAACCAGGTCGACAAGGTGATATGCCATCTAGTCCAAAAATCCTTGATATCGACACTCAAGAAAGGTTTGTTAAAGTTCATCGGTGTCTGAATACCTAGAATATTACTACTTCCAACGGCCATTAGACTATAGCCTGCAAAGTCAAAGAACAGATACAAGGTATAGAGGTACATATACTTGATTGAGTAAACGACTGTGCCAGTATTATTTAGAGCGAGTAACATCTGATAAACATAGGTTGATAAAACAATCTTGTAAAGGAGTCCTAGAACGATACGATACACACCGTCCCCTGCTAATTCTAGATACTCTTTTCGGGGCATGACCTCGTTTATCTCTTTTAAAAATCTCCTACTCCGATCAATTGGACCAGCACTAACTGTTGGGAAAAAGAGCAAAAACTGTAGATAATCTTTTACACTGATTTTTTCTTTGATTAAGCCATCCGATATCTCTAGCATGATCTGAATGGTCTTAAAGGACATGTAAGAAATTCCAATAAAGGCCAACAAATGCAGAGAAGTCAGAGCAAAGACTTTATTGATCACCAAAGGAAGGATGGAAAGGAAAACCAGTGGTTTCAGCCACTTTGCCTCTATCCGCTGTGCTAGAAAAACCAGAAAATACTGGTAAACGATAAAGGCGAGCAAATAGACAATCATCGCTCGACTCTTACCATAGATAGCTCCTGCAAATAAGAGGGAGAGGGCCAAAATATAGTAGTCCTTACGTTTTTCAAAAAAGTTTACCACAAAACCAATCAGTAAAACTACAAACAAGAGAAGGAAAAACTCATTCCCCTCGAAATAATTCATACCAGCCAAACTCCTTTACATTATCATCCCTTCTACAGCAAAGTTTCTGACTTGCTAATTGGGGACCTTTGTTTATTATAGCATATTTCTAAAAAGAAGCTTTATCCTTCTTGCATTTCGGTTAGAAAACAAAAAGGAGTCCCGTTGAACTCCTTCCATTATTTATGACTTAATTTCTTGGTCAAGAAATCTCCCAAGAACTGGATTGTAAAGATAATCAAGATGATAATAATGGTCGCCAAGATAGTCACATCGTGATTGTAACGATTAAATCCATAGGCAATGGCTACGTTACCAATACCACCAGCTCCAACCGCACCGGCCATAGCTGTTTCCCCAACAAGGGAAATCAAGGTCACAGTCGTCACACGAATCAAATCTGGAAGACCTTCTGATAGGTAAACACCCACGATGTCCCAGAAGGTCGCTCCGCTCGCTTGAGCCGCCTCAATGACACCACTATCTAACTCAGCCAAGACAACCTGCACCTGACGGGCAAAGAAGGCAAAGACCGCAAAAGAAAGTGGGACAAGGGCTGCATTTGGCCCGATACTTGTTTTGACAATCAAGTGAGACAGTGGCGACATGATTGCCAAGAGGATGATAAATGGTACCGCACGGAAAATAGAGGTAATCTTGTCTAAAATCCAGAAGATAACCTTATTTTCCAAGACACCGCCTGGCGCTGTCAAGACGAGGAAGAGACCTGCCACCAGCCCCAAGAACCCTCCGATGATGAAGGAAAGAACTGTCATATAAAGAGTTAGGTAGATGGCTGTTCCCCAGCCTGCCTGACCAGCCCAGCCCATCTTATAGACATTTGGTAGATAAGTTTGAATCAACTCTGTCATTTTACTGTCCTCCCTTCAATACTTTTAACTGGACGCCAGCCTGACGGATGGCATCTTGGGCACCTGCTAGTGCTGCTTTTTCACCTGACAAGACCACCACCAATTCTCCGACAGGAGTGCCATCGAGAATTTCGATATTTCCATAGAGGATATTGGCCGTTACTTGGTAATGTTTGTACAATTCATTCAAAAGTGGTTCATCTGTCGAAGCCCCTGCATACTTGAGCTGCACTAAGATACTGTTCTCAGATAAATGTTCTACGATTTCTTGCTTCTCAATCTTGACCATGGCTTCATCAATACCTGTAGCTGTTGAGATAAAGTCCTGTGTCAAAGGTTGTTTAGGGTCTGAGAAGATTTCAAGGACACTGCCTTCTTCAATCAAACGGCCATCCTGCATGACCGCCACACGGTTGGCAATGTCTTTGACAATCTGCATTTCATGCGTAATCAAGACAACCGTCAAACCTAATTTCTGGTTCAAATCTTGCAACAAGGCCAAAATCTGCTTAGTTGTCTTAGGGTCGAGGGCAGACGTTGACTCGTCTGAAATCAAAATTTTCGGATCATTTGCCAAGGCACGCGCAATGGCTACACGCTGTTTTTGCCCTCCTGATAGTTGTGAAGGGTAGTTTTCAGCACGATCCGCCAAGCCAACCAAGTCCAACAACTTAGCTACTTTTGCTTTCTTTTCTTCCTTGCTGAGTCCAGAATGTTTGAGGGCAAAGGCCACATTTTCCTCTGCTGTCTTTTGACTCATTAGGTTGAAATGCTGGAAAATCATCCCGATATCTTGACGTTTGCGACGCAACTGCTCTGCCGTCAAGGTTACCTTGCCATCAAAAATGACGTCGTTATCAATGGTAATTTTCCCAGCAGATGGTTTTTGCAAGAGGTTAATCACCCGTACAAGGGTTGATTTCCCTGCTCCAGAATATCCAACGATTCCGTAGATATCCCCTTCTTGGATGTGAATAGTCACATCCTTGACCGCTGTGATGGTTCTTTTCTTTTGGTGAAAAGTCACATCGATCTGATCTAACTTGATAATATCTCTACTCATAGCTTCTAATCAGCTCCTCTACTAATTCAATATGGGTGTAGTAATCGGCGATTCGCACATTTTCATCTCCACCGTGATCTCGGCTATTGGCATTTCCTAGACCGAAGGCCACCATTGGTACCTCTAGGGCATCAAAGACCGTATGCATAGGTCCTGTTCCCGCTGTGGTCGGCAAGACTGATACGCCTTGTGGATAGAATTTCTTGGCCAACTCGATTACGTTGAGAATGGCTGGCGCGCTCATATCGCTTCGATAGCTCATCTCTCCCAAGGTATAGTATAATTCTACCTTATCAAAGCCATTTTTGTCTAGCTGTTTCCGAATTTTTTCCAGAACATCATGCGGTTCTAGGCCAGGAACCAAACGAACTTCTAGCTTAGCACTGGCTTCTGCTGGCAAAATCGTTTTAACCCCTTGCCCTTGATAACCTGACTGAATCCCTTCGATATTAAGGGCTGGCTCGAAAAAGAAACGTTTTAGGAAGGCTACACGTTCCTCTTGTAAGAGAGGCAATTCCAAGCCATAAATGCGACTGATTTCCTCAGGATTGCGTTGGGCGTAGGTATCCACCAAGGCTAGTTCTCGTTCATTTGGCTCTTGAACATCCTCGTACAAGCCTTCTACTAAGATACGCCCATCTGCTGCACGTAGGCTACTTAAAGCCTGGATAAGATACCATGGAGCTGATTCCACGACACCACCATAACTCGAGTGGATATCCACATCCGCACTTTTTACCTTGGCATCAAAGGTCACAATGCCCTTGTTTCCGCCAGAGATTTCCAGCTGTTCCAAGGCGTTCTTGGTCCCTTGTTCCCAGACTAGTAAATCCGCCCCACGAAGTTTGTCTGCATGTTTCTCTAAATACTTGTCTAAATCCATAGAAGCAGACTCCTCTGCCCCTTCCATGATAAAGCTGATATTGACTGGCAGATCATCGTGGTGCTGCATATACTTTCTCAGAGCACTCAAACGAGCCGTGATATGGCCCTTGTCGTCGTCAACACCACGCCCATACATAAATCCATTGCGGACCGAAAGCGTAAAGGGATTCTCTGTCCACACCTGATCTCCGTCCGCTGGTACAGTGTCATAGTGGTTATAGAAGATCAAAGTCTTAGCATCTGGACGCGAACTCTTGAAATGCGCCATGACAAAGGGAGCCGTATAGCTCTCATCAATCTCCACTTCAGCCCCTACACGCTTGAAAATCTCACCCAGATAGTTTGCGACCTCCTTGAGTCCAACCTGCTGGGCAAAGACTGATTTCTTGGAAATCAAGGTACGCAAAACTTCAAAATAATGCTGGGCCACATGATCCTTCTCAAATTTTTCAATCTGCTCTTGTTCGCTAGGAAAAACCATTTTCTCTCTCTTTCTACTACGTACTTGTGTCCTCAGAACGACCACAAGTGCCTCTTTAAAATCAACTCTCTATACAAAAGTAAGAGGTGGAAACTCTCTCCCACCTCCCTATGTCTTATTACCAAACTGGTTGGTCCAAACCGTCTGATGTTTCTTCGATAACTTTTTTCACTTCATCAGTGTGGTAAGCCGCGATAATTTTCTTGATGGCATCAGCTTTAGGTGATGATTCCCAATCTTTTTTCGCAACGATGATGTTGTACCATTGTTTTGAGTTTTCATCAGCTTGTTCTTTGAAGAGTGCTTTCTTGTAGTCCAATTTTGCTTCTGTAACGAAGGTATTGTTTACAACGGCAGCATCAACTGATGACAATGAACGAGCTGTTTGGCTAGCGTCCAATTCAGTAATCTTCAAGTTCTTTGGATTTTCTGTGATGTTAGCAACTGTTGCAAGTGCAGTTCCAGAAACATCCAATTTGATCAAACCAGCTGATTGAAGCAAGTAAAGTGCACGGCTTTCGTTTGTTGCATCGTTTGGTACGGCGATTTCACCGTTATCTGGGATTTCTTCCACTTTGGTGTACTTGTTTTCTTCCCCATTTTTACCTGAGTATAGGCGGATTGGTGAGATGTAGGTATCTGCAATCGCTACAAGGTCTTTCCCGTTTTCTTTGTTCCAGTTGTTCAAGAAGTTGTAGTGTTGGAAAGCATTCAAGTCTACTTCGCCATCAGCAGTTGCCTTGTTTGGTTGTGAGTAGTCTGTGAACTCTGTAAATTTCAAGGTAATGCCGTCTTTTTTGACCAATTCTTGAATCTTGTCCCAACGTGCTTCTTCAGAACCACTACGGTTAACTGTTGCGATTTTGACAACTGTTTCGTTGTCAGCTTTCTTTTCTGAATTTCCGCAAGCTGCAAGAGTCAAACCTGCGACTGTAGCAAGAGCTGCTACACCGAGCCATTTTTTAATTTTCATGATTCTATCTCCTTTAAAAATAATACCGTAATAGTATCTCATACTTTATTTGATTTAGCAAATTGTTATTAGATAGGCAGACATATAGTTTGAAACTATATACCTAAAAATTGAGAAATCATCCGCCTTTCTCAGACTGGATGATTTCATACGACTATTTGATATCAGCTTCTGCTGGGAGGTAAGTGTCCCCGAAGAACTGTTTAGACAATTTTTCAAGAGTTCCGTCTTTGTAGAGTTCTTGGATACGTTTGTCTACAAATGATTTCAACTCATCTTGACCTTTAGCAAGAAGTGGGTAAACGTAAGGTTGTTGGTCGCTTGGAAGTTCAATGACTTTCAAGTTGTCCAAACCTTGGTTCTTGATAACTGTTTCAACACCGATTTTATCAAAAATCTTGTAGTCAAACTGACCATCGCTCAAACGAGACATGATTTGTTGGAAGTCCGCTTTAGTGTAGTTAAGAACAGTTGGATTATCTGCGTGTTGTTTGTTATAATCTTCTAGCTGTTTAGCTGATGTTGTCCCTTGAACAACCTCAGTAGACTTGCCTCCGATATCATCAAGCGACTTGATGCTGTCGTCGTCTTTCTTCACAACGAGAACGTTAGGGTTTTTAGCAGTTGGAGCTGCATAAAGGTACTTTTCAGCACGTTCTTTGGTATAGCTGATATTGTTCACAGCCATTTGATAACGGTCGCTATCAAGGCCTGCAAAGACACCTGACCACTCTGTCTTTTCAAACTTGACAGTATACTTGTCTGAGTCTTTAAAGATAGCACGAACAAGCTCAATCTCGTAACCAGTCAATTCACCATTTTCTTCATAGATAAATGGTTTTGGTGAGCCGTTAGTTGCTACAACGATTTCTTTCTTAGCACTTGTTGCATCACCTGATGCCGCATCTTTCTTCTCACCACCTGAGCAAGCTACTAGTACACCTGCGGCAACAAGTCCTAGAGCAGCAAGAGATGAATATTTGACGATTTTTTTCATGTCATTTCCTCCAAAATAGAATACTTTACTATCTTAACAGAAAATATTTTTTTTTGCCATTATATGATATCTATCTCGGTGATAGGTTTTTTTTATGGCTGACTAAAAGACCAGACGCAAGACTGCAATCAAGACCACTCCAAAAAGAACCGTACCCACTAGATTGCGGTAGCGAAAGGCTACCCAAGCCGTTGGAAAGACTGCTAAAAAGTCCAGCCATTTGATTTGAGGAAGGCTCCCAACCTTGCCAGTCACTACGCTTGAAAGGATCAAGGCAAAGATAATGGAAACAGGCAAGAACTTCAAAAACCGCTCAACGATAGCTGGCAACCCCTTGTACTTAACCAAGATGAAGGGAATCATACGGGGAACCCAAGTCACTAGGCCTGAAAAGATAACGGCTAACAAAAGATATTTACTGACCATCTAAGACCACCCCCATAGTACAACCTAGCAAGGTCGCAAACAGAACAGCTAGCGACTGAGACACTAGTGTCAAGAGCAAAAAGAAAGACACTGCAACAACTGCTAGGATTCGCAGCAGATTGCGGACAGGAACCCGTCTTTGCATAATCTGAAATTGCGAAGTAAAAATCCCGATAAACATTCCTACAAGGGCAAAGTCCAATCCAAAGACCTCAGGATTTGGAAGAAGCCCACCTAAAGCTGTCCCCGCCACTGTCCCAATAAACCAGGCTACATAACTATTGAGATTGTTCCCGTGCATCCACATGGGATGGACTTTATCTGTATGGGCTAATTCGCCCATCAAAACCCCATAGGTCTCATCTGTCAAGAGACTGGACATGCCGATATTTTGCCAGAGACTAGTATGACGGAAATAGGTCGATGCATGCAAGCTCAGTAAAAAAAGTCGCAAGTTGATCAAAAAAACTGTCATAGCAATGGCTGCCACAGGCGCTTGTACCGCAATCAGTGCCAACATGGCAAACTGGGCGCTCCCAGCATAAACAAAGAGGCTCATCAAGCCCATCTCAACAGGTGTCACATAGGGCGCACCGATAATCCCACAAGCCAGACCAATGCTGACATAGCCAAGGGCAGTCGGCATGGCCGCCTGTACACCTTCCCAAAATCCTTTTTCTTTCATCCTTCTCCTCATTCTTACAAATACAGCATTCTACTACTAAGCATTCAAAACAAGCACGCTAGGGTAACTACCATCGAAATTGATCGATTGCAATATTATATTGGTTGTTCTCAGGATTATCCTCATTCTCATATTCTGTAGGATAAACATCAATCCAGAGTTCTCTCCCTTGCCCTTTCATTTTGACCTTAAATCGATAACCAACATCATACCCCACCAAAGCATCAACTTTCAAAGACTGAAAGTTTGGTAGAGCTTCGATTTCAGCTTTCATGTCTTGGGTCACTTTATAAAATATCTCTTTTTGTTGATCTTTGGAAGCCATAGGGAAATAAACCGTCGCTCCTTGTAAACGATGCGATTTTGAAAAAGTAACGGTCACTCGACCGCTGTAACTTTTCCATTTAAAGTTTTCGTAGTCATAGAAAAGGCGCCCGGTTTTATAGAGATAAGGATCTTTTGCACGCCAAGGATTGTGATAGCCTGTTTCTGTCTCTTCTACTATTTCATGAGGTTTTCCAAACACTTTTTCAAAAGATTCGAGGGGCATATTAAAAGAAACGGATTCAAACATGACCAATTGCGTCTTTTGAAACATTCGAAAAACCATTAAAGACAGCAACAATACCACTAGAGCAAGTGCCATACTCATTATTTTTGTAAATTTCATATTTCTACTATACTAAAAAACTCGGGCATTTGTCCAAGATAAAAAAAGTCAACAATTAACTGACTCTTTATTCTATGGTATAGAAGGAAAGGATTACGATGCATGCCTCCGATATTGACTAATCCCAACCCCATACTCCTTATCTTCAAGCTTTTCATGATATCCAAGTTCTGTCGAATAAACCTCGACCCAGAGATCCTCCGTTTGCCCTTGTAATTTGACTTTATATTGATAAGAATCTTGATCTAGTTCTACCATTTCAACTGTCATAGACTGATAGTCTGGTAAAGATTCAATTTCTGTTTTTATAGCCTGCGATAGTTTGTCAAGTAGTTCTTTCTGTTCCATTTTTGAAGCAACAGGAAAAGAAGCCCTCGCTTCTTCCAAGGTATGCCATTTTGAAAATGTAAAATCTGCGCGGATAGTATAGCCTTCCCATCTCATATTTTCGTAATAATAGAAAAGGCGACCTGTTTTATAGAAATACGGGTCTTCTGCACGCCAAGTATCACGATAGGCCATTTCCTCCTCTTCCACGACTTTGTCAGCTGCGACAAATGTATTTTCAAAAGATTCTACAGACATATAAAACGAAAGCGATTTAAACATGACTAACTGCGTACTAGGAAATTCCAAATTTTTAAAATTTTGGTAAGATTTTATAAATAAGATTATCACTCCAAGAGCAAGCAAACCACTGATTATTTTTGTAAATTTCATATTTCTACTATACTAAAAAACTCTATGATTGACAAACTTTGATAGAGTCGGATGCTGTGAAGGGTAAGTGACAAACCGCCATAATAAGAAAAAGACTGGGAAGCCAGCCTTATCATATGAACAAAAATTAAATCAAAGTTTCCTACTAAATGCTCTCACGAATATTCAAGAGCATGACAAATGCAGTTAGGAGTAATAGCAATAGAATAAAGCTGACCGATAGGACCCCAAAACTTGTAGCAATCGTTACAAAAACGATTGTGAATAGACTTGGTAAAACAACCGTAATCGCACCAATAGAGGATTGAACCGCTCCCATTGACTCCTCAGGTATTTGTTTAAAGACGAGTTCTTGCAATCTAGGAGAGAGTAACCCTGCGATGAAGGCATCCAAGGAGCTGAAAAGCAGAATCAAACCAAAATGAACTGTGGCAAATCCTACTAGAAGGAGTAACTGGATGACGACCGAAGCGTATAGAGCTGTTTTTATAGAAATCGTATTTTTCAGATAGCCACTTACAAGGCTTCCGACAATAAGTGCTAACAATTCTAGTGTTGATAACAAAGCGAGTGATTGACCAGTTTGTAAATTCAAAAACGGTTGGTTTCTTAAAAAAAGAGTCGAAATAGGAACAGTGACATTGATCACAGCTTGGCTGATAGATACGATAAATAAAATGAAGATCACTCTATCCATATTCCAGATCAATTTCGATGATTGGAACAAATGCTGGCAAAACGACTTTATGGAAAGACCTTCTTGATAGTTAATTGTTTTTTCAACTTTCAAAAGATCATTTTTTATCAGAAGAATACCTACAAATGCTATCAGAAACGTCAGAGCGTTGAGCAAGGAAATGAACTGAATGGAAAGAATTCCTAGTAGAACCCCTCCTAGAATATTACTGATTGTCCGAACTAAACTAACTGTTGATTGTTTAAAACCAATGGCTTCTGTAAGATGTTCTTTCCCAATGATTCTTATAAAAATAGGAGTTAGCATGGCTCCTGAAAAGTAACTCAATGTATCCGACAAGAGATTCATCAAACAAATAAAGAATACTAGCCATAAGGAAAAGGACTGCCCTGAAAGCGAAAGTGCCACTATAGAATAAAGTACAAATTTGACAAAACTAATAACCGTATACTTTAGAACACGATAATGTTGAAAATCAGCCAAAACTCCCATAAAGATTTGCAGAACTTGAGGAACAGTCTCTGAAATCGTAATGAGTAAAATTGCCAAGGGGGCAAACGAAGCATCTGCCACATAATTCAAAAAAGCAAGATAAAAAATCGTATCCCCAACCGTTGAAATCCACTGGTTGATGGTTAATTGCCTAAAATCTCTATTTTGAATAAATACTTTCATCGCAACTCCTTTTTGAGTTCAAACGGGAAGTTTTCCCCAAGGATAGACCAATAAATCCCTAGATTTCCGATTCCAAAATCAAATAATGTATCTGAACTTTCTTCACATTCAAATACCAAAATACCATTTTTATCTCTTTTGGATCTACTTAATAAAATCTCAATTACATTCTCACGTAAATTTAAATTATCCTGATAGTTTAGAGTTTGCAACAAACTGGATAAACCATGACAATAACAACTTGACTGAATAAGATTGAATTTGAAAGCAAGTTGTTGAAATCTTGAAATTATTTTTGAATACCTTTTATCATATAATAATTCAAAATAAAGTAAGATTCCTGAAGTTCCTTCGCACCACGATAGTTCTAAATTTGTAGGAGTTGCATTTAGTCTACTATATTCATTTTCTAACAGATTTTCTAACAGATTATTAAATACATTAATACTATTTTCGTAAGCTACCTTAAATTCAAATTCCGAATTATAAATTGAAATTACGTATGCAATCCCAGCTAAACCATGTGCAAAATTACATTCTTTTAAACTATTAACATTTTGTATCTCTTCTACAAAATATAAATATAACTCCTCTATTTTTTCTCTAATAAATTTCATACTATCGACATCATTGAAATTTATACAGTATTTCATAATACTCAATAAAACACCTGACTTTCCTAAAGCAAAGTCAAATACTTCAACTTTCTGATAATTACTTATCAAGTCTTTATAAATTTCTCTAGTTTTATCTATAATCAATTCTCTACTTGGATTGTTGCTGGCAAATTTTTTATAGAACTCTAATAATGCCCAAAGATATCCAGAAGAACCAAATAAAATTGAATAACCATTTAAATACCCATTTCCTTTATTTTGATTTCCTTCAGAGATAAGCCACTCGATAATTCTACCATTGTCAGAAATGTCTCTCATGTGTGATAAATAAAACAAATATCCTGATAAGCCATGTTGAAACGATACTGGACTAACAAATTCTCCAAATTCATTTGAATTTAGTATCCTACTTTCTCTATTCATATTTAATGAAAGAAGATAGTTAATAAGTGTCTCATTTTCAATTTGAAAATCGAATGAGGAATTAACTCTCTTTGAATGAAATCCTATATTTTCATCTTCAAAATCGTTTATATACTTCATCTTCTCGAATCGGTCTAACTTCTCTTGTTCACTTAAATTCAATAAATACATCAACCAGTTAAATTGCGATTTAGTTATGTTCCCAATTTCTTTCTCCATATACATACAAGACTTGATTTTATCTAAAGCAGTTATATTTAAGAAGACGTCCTCTCCTTCAAATATTAAAACATGCTCGCGCATAATCGCCAAACTCAACATTGCAAGTGCAAAATAATCCTGTTGAATGGTACAAATTTTTGAGGAACAATCAGTATTTATCATGAATTTTGTAGCAGCTCTTCTAACAGTATTATTTTTGTTTGTAAAATTTTCTAGGTCTATTAACCTAACACGACCAAAATCATCCAATATAAAGTTTGTTGGAGAAATATCCACTGCTAAATATCCTTCAGCATGAATGTCATTAATAATATCAATTATATTATTAATAATTACATTTTTTTCGATATCAATATTTTTTAAATCAAAAAAATTATATCCTGGTATAAACTTTTGCACTACGAAGTAATCTTCATTGACATAAAACTCTTCAATTAATTCTGTCGTATAGGACTTGTTCTGAAATACTTTCAAATTTGTTGCTTCATTCTTTAATTCATCAATTGCAGAGAAACCATCATCCCAACTATAAACATATGGTCGTGCATGTTTTATTATCACTTTCTGATTACTATTTTTTACTACAGCTCTGTAAACATTTCCTCTATTGGATTTTTTCAGAATACACTCGATATTATAGTGATTTAAAGGGTGATTCTCTGGAATTCCCGGGGAGGGTTTAAATAATTTATTTTTTTCCACATCAGTAAATAAATCCTTAACCCCTTCTGGCAAATACGGATAATTTAATCTCAGATCCTCTACTAATTCTCCTCTACTATTTTTCATCATGTAGACAATTTTATTTTCAGAAAAATTGTAGTTTTTAATTGCTTTAAACGCCCCATATCTATAATGTATTGGAGAATGTTCACCACATTGAAAATCTGATAAAATCCTTGGAGCTTTATAGTTTTCTAACTTTTCTTTTAGATTTAATATTATTCGTTTGGCCTGCTTCCTACTAGACGGATATATAGTGATAAACTTATTTGCAGTAGGAGAAACTTCCCTCGGAGAATTCAATTTTTTTAACTCATCCAAACAATCTAGAACTTTGTAGTTACATCTTTCCTTCTCCAGCTCTTGTGCAACAATATAAAAAATATTACAAGCGTCTTTTAGTTGACTGCTTACATGAAGTTTCCATCCCTGTGTAAGTTTATTGTTACTATACTTCACAAATAACCACCCATTTTTATGGTAAGTGTCAACTTGTATTTTATTCAGCATTGTTTGTAATCTATCCATAAATATAATAAATACATTATCTCTAAAATGAAATTAAGGATAGTTAATTAGTAATTAACTATCCTTAATTTTAACCAATTATTCTTAAAGAGCAGTAAATGAGCAAGTCCACTTACAAACTTCACGTGATACAGTAATTACTGGCTCTTCAGGTAACAATTCAAGTTCCATTAGATTATGCATTTCTTTTCTCCTTTAATTATTTTTCTTTGTAAACCACTTCTGCAACCTAGGATTTGCTTCAAATGTCTTACAAGGACAGTATAACACAGAAATTAGCTCATTTTAGAAAATCGCATATTTGATATTTTTTCTCATGGAAATTTCACATTTGCGATTTTTGTAGATTTGACTCTTTCCCTGATATAATGAAGGTACTACTCACAAGGAGGGATATAATGATGAAAAAAAGCAAAATCCAACTGATACTCCTACTTATTTTAGAGTGGGTTATTGTCATTCCTTTTCTAACTAATCGATAAGCTCTTTGTATTGCTGCAAACGCAATTCAAAAAGGGCTGTTAATTGTGGATTTTCTAATATTTGCAGAGATTGGATAAAGTGTTCAATCTCTTTTTGATTGCTCCCCTTGGTTTGAAGGAATACACTCATCTTCTTTAAAAACTGCAATGATACTTTCTCAAAAACATCATATGGCCGGAGCATACTCTCCAACTCGGCTTCAAAGATTGGGATGTAAGAGAAAAGCTTACGCTCCATGAGCTCTGAGATGATATTAAGATAACCACTTTTCATATACAATTGATTGTGTACCAACTCTTTAAATTCCTTGGATTTTTCAAGTAAAGAGGTGGATAAAAAAATCAGATCTTGATTACTTAAGAAAGGCATGGTATTGCAAAAAAGATAGAGTTCAAACCAGGTCCAAGACTCGATAGCATAGAGATAGGTGGTCAAAAACTCGCTATCCTCCTCTTCTAACGGATACCTTTTATCTAAGGAATGGATAGCATCTTTAATCACAATAGCATTCAAACGACGATAGGTCTGCGCCATCTGTTCCTGCTCAACTTCCTCTAATAGTTGCTCTAAGCCAGCCATATCTTGATGGGCAAAACGATCTACAACTTTTCGTCCAAATCGCATATGTGGGGATTCCTGATAATTATTAAGCTTGTGTCCAAACTCATCAAAGGTCACATTTATCCCTTGGATAGCTAGTATCAGTTTATCCGCAGACAGCATAGACTGTCCCAGTTCAAACTTGGATAACTGAGAAGCTGTTAGACCTTCACAAGCCACATCTGACTGCTTGAGCTTTCTCGCCAGCCGCAATTCCTTGTAAAATTCTCCCAATTCCATTCTCTCAATCATCTGGCCACCTCCTAATTTTTACATATTATATCATCATTTTTACAGCTTTGTCAAAATATTCTGACATTTTCCGGAGTAAAAAAGCCAGCCTCAAGCTGACTCTTTATTCCATAGTATCAAAGGCGAGGCTTGGTTTGGCGTTGAGGTCCAAGCCTGCAAAGTTTTCTTTATTCCACTCGCTGACGCTGGCATAGGCAATCATACCCGCGTTGTCTCCGCAAAGGCGTAGGGGAGGGATGATAACCTTGACATCTGTGATTTCAGCTGCTAGTCGTTCTCTGAGCCCTTTATTGGCAGCCACGCCACCTGCTACAACTAGAGTTTTAACAGGATATTTCTCCAAGGCCTTCTTGGTTTTGGTCATAAGAATATCCATGACCGCAGCTTGGAAGGAAGCTGACAGATCTTTCTTGGACAAGCTTTCTCCCTTTTGCTCGGCATTGTGGTGAAGATTGATAAAGGCAGACTTCAAACCTGAAAATGAAAACTCCAGATTATCTTCCTTGATCATGGCACGAGGGAAATCATACACATCCTGTCCCTGATGAGCCAACTCGTCAATCTCGCGACCTGCTGGATAAGTCAATCCCATGACACGGCCGACCTTGTCATAGGCCTCACCAACCGCATCATCCCGCGTTTCTCCAACAATCTTGTAATCCCCAGCCTCTGACACATAGACCAACTCTGTGTGCCCACCGCTGACCAAGAGAGCTAGCAAGGGAAACTCCAAAGGCTCCACACTCTGAGCCGCCATAAGGTGACCAGCCATGTGGTTAACGGGGATCATCGGAAGTCCATGAGCCCAAGCAAAAGCCTTGGCAGCTGACAAACCAACTAGCAGTGCTCCAACCAATCCAGGTCCATAAGTAACGGCAACAGCTGTCACATCCGCTTCGGTAATCCCTGCTTCTGCTAGCGCCTCCTCGATGCAGGCTGTAATAACCTCGACATGGTGACGACTAGCTACTTCTGGTACTACGCCCCCAAAACGCTTGTGACTCTCAATTTGACTCGCAATGACATTGGACAAGAGCTCGTCATCGTTTTTCAGTACGGCAACACTGGTCTCATCACAGGATGTCTCAAATGCTAAAATATATCTATCCTTCATCTATTTCTCTCTTCATGATGATGGCGTCCTCGACTGGGTCATGGTAGTAGGCCTTTCGCTCAGCGATGACCGCCATCTTTTCTTTCTTGTAAAATGCTTGCGCTCGTTGGTTTGACTTTCTGACTTCGAGGAAAATCTCCTTATCCGCTGGCAATTGAGCAAACAAGGCTGACGCAATTCCCTGACCCTGATAGCTAGGCAGTACAGCAATCTGCAAGACTTCTGCTTCAAAGAGATTCTCCTGAACGGCTAGAAAGCCAATCACTTCTGCCCCATCATAAGCTAGAGCGTACCAAGTCTGGTCTTGGGACAGGTCTGCTTGGATTTGTTCCAGTGCCCAAGGACTGACTGGGTAAACTGTTACCATAACAGCGTAGATTGCTTGAGCCAGGTCAGGCTGTCTTTGGATTCTTTTGATTTCTATCATAGACGTTTAATGTAGGACTCACCAGACTCGGTATGGTTCTTGAGCCAGTTTTCCTCAGCCTCAACACGCTTGAGATAGTTAGGAACAAAGTCATGAATGGACTGGGAAGGCAGGTCTAAACCGAGACGACCAACAGCCGCCGCGTTTGGCAAAGTTGGCTGAAGGGTAGCCTGAGGAAGAGCCACTTCAATCTGCTCCGTAAAAGCTGCTGTCTCTCCGACAAAGGTGACTGACTGGTTAGCAGCGCCAGCTATTTCCAAAACCTCTGCCAAAGGCAGATGAGCTTCCGGCCACACAGCCTGACCAGACTGGTAAAAGCCAGCATAGACATTATTGCGGCGGGCATCCATGACAGGAATGACCAAACCTTCCACCTGCTCTGGAACTAAAGCCAGCAAACTAGACACACCAACCAGCTCAATCTTGAGGGTATGGGCCAGAGTCTTGGCTGTCGCCACCGCAATTCTCAGACCTGTGTAGCTGCCCGGACCTTGAGCAACTACGATACGATCCAAATCCTTGGGTGTCCAATCCAGACTGCCCATCAAAAAATCGATGGCAGGCATGAGGGTAATACTGTGATTTTTCTTGATATTGATCATAGTCTCAGCAAGAACCTGCTTGTCCTCTAAAATGGCTAGAGAAAGAGCCTTGCTGGACGTATCAAAAGCTAATACTTTCATAACATATTCCTATCTTTTTGTCTGTTTACTATTATACTACAAAAGCTAGCGCATGGGAATTTTCTTTGTTTTGAAACAAAAGAGGCCTGCCACTTAGACAAGCAATTCTACACAAAAAATTTAAAAAAGTTATATCTTTTTTGAATAGAAAAGTGAACAAGGAAATTGAAAGGTTCTTTGTAAAAAATTTGGATCATGCATTTATGTTTCAACTCGATTTTCGATGTGAGAAATCATCGTCATAACAATAAAGATAGCACCTAAAAATAGAAAAAGTCCATCCCATCTATCAAGACGAGGTGGATTTTCTGTATATTTAGATGAATAATTGACTTTAGGCATTTAAACCAAAGTAGAAAACGAACCAGACAACATAGGTGACCAGGAGAAGAAAAATTGAATAGAGCGTCACAAAAGCAAGCTTCCAAAGGAACTTTGTTTTGCGGTGTTCCAGATGCACAAACAGGGCATTCCCCCCATAGACACAAGCTACAAAGGCTACAAACATCAAGAGGCGAACCCCTACTGCAAATTCAAACAAACTAAACATTCTTAATCCTCCTTCTGGTATTCCTTTTTTATTTAAACTGTTGACAATGTTGGTCTATCAATGTTAAAATGTAATTCAACATTGGTAGGAAAATCAGGTTGAGTCGTTGACTCTTCGGGTTGCAGTGCTATCCCTGAAACTTTGGTTTCTAAAGAACTGAAATTGCGATTGAACAATTCGCCCCCAGTGTTTGACGGCTCTTGATTTCGGTCAAGGGCTTTTCTTTGCCTCTTTAGTAAGCACTCCACTTCATGCTGTTTCTACATCGTTATACTTATAGATTGATTTCTTAGCTGAGTAAATGATAAAATGGGGTAAAGGTTGAGATTTGGTCTGACTTGGTGACAAGTCTTTCAAAAGTTGTGATTCAATCACTTCAGGTAATGGTGCTGCCCCTTAAGCTTGCTCAGAAAGATCCCTTAATTTTGTCTCAGCCTTTTTGGTTGCTCTTGAGATTTCTCAAGAGCTTTTTCTTTTTTCAAAGATATCATTCTGCCCCAACCATCTACACCAACGATTAATGAAACTAGAACTGTATTCTTCCTCAAACCTACTATCTCCATAGATTCCCCCTTTAATTATAACACCTAAGCGCTCTCCGACCAAATCCTACCTGTCTTTTTGCTCCTCCTTCCCCTCCCGACTTTCTCCATTTCCGTCTTTTACTAATTTTTCATTTTGTGGTATAATTGAAATAATTGTAACGAATCAAGGTCAATCTAGACACAAAATGGAATGAAATCAAGCAAATCTCTGCTAAAAGTTTGGAATAAGCTGACCTGTAAATAGAAAGGAACTATATGATTTACAAAGTTTTTTATCAAGAAACAAAAGAACGTAGCCCACGTCGTGAAACAACACGCTCACTTTACCTAGACATCGATGCCAACTCAGAACTTGAGGGCCGTATCGCTGCTCGCCAACTTGTCGAAGAAAACCGCCCAGAGTACAACATCGAGTATATCGAACTCTTGTCTGACAAATTGCTAGATTACGAAAAAGAAACTGGCGCTTTCGAGATTACGGAGTTCTAATATGGCCTACACTCTTAAACCTGAAGAAGTCGGCGTTTTTGCCATCGGTGGTCTGGGAGAAATCGGGAAAAACACATACGGAATTGAATACCAAGACGAGATTATCATCGTCGATGCTGGGATTAAATTCCCAGAAGATGACTTGCTGGGTATCGACTACGTCATTCCTGATTATTCTTACATCGTGGACAATATTGACCGCGTCAAGGCTGTTTTGATTACACACGGACACGAGGACCACATTGGTGGGATTCCCTTCCTGCTCAAGCAAGCAAATGTCCCTATCTACGCTGGACCACTTGCCCTGGCTTTGATCCGTGGAAAACTCGAAGAACACGGTCTCTTGCGCAACGCCAAACTTTACGAAATCAACCACAACACTGAGTTGACCTTTAAAAATCTCAAGGCAACTTTCTTTAGAACAACCCACTCCATTCCAGAGCCTTTAGGGATTGTCATTCATACTCCTCAAGGGAAAATCGTTTGTACGGGTGACTTTAAGTTTGACTTTACTCCAGTTGGAGAACCTGCAGACTTGCACCGTATGGCTGCCCTTGGTGAAGAAGGTGTGCTCTGTCTCCTGTCTGACTCGACAAATGCGGAAGTACCAACCTTTACCAACTCTGAAAAAGTCGTTGGCCAGTCCATCATGAAGATCATCCAAGGCATTGAAGGACGCATCATATTTGCATCCTTTGCCTCCAATATTTTCCGTCTCCAGCAAGCAACAGATGCTGCTGTTAAGACCGGACGCAAGATTGCAGTCTTTGGTCGTTCTATGGAAAAGGCCATTGTCAACGGGATCGAACTTGGCTACATCAAAGCTCCTAAGGGAACCTTTATCGAGCCAAATGAAATCAAAGACTACCCTGCTGGCGAGGTTCTTATCCTTTGTACAGGTAGTCAAGGGGAGCCGATGGCAGCCCTCTCTCGTATCGCCAACGGAACCCACCGTCAAGTGCAACTCCAACCCGGCGATACCGTTATCTTCTCTTCTAGCCCAATTCCTGGAAACACCACTAGCGTCAACAAGTTGATTAACATTATCTCAGAAGCTGGTGTCGAAGTCATCCACGGAAAGATTAACAATATCCACACCTCTGGACACGGTGGTCAGCAAGAGCAAAAACTCATGCTCCGCTTGATTAAGCCAAAATACTTCATGCCTGTCCATGGTGAATACCGCATGCAAAAAGTCCACGCTGGACTAGCGGTGGATACGGGTGTCGAGAAGGACAATATCTTTATCATGAGCAATGGTGATGTGCTTGCCCTTACTGCTAACTCAGCTCGTATCGCAGGTCACTTCAATGCCCAAGATATCTATGTCGATGGAAATCGTATCGGTGAAATCGGCGCTGCTGTCCTCAAAGACCGTAGAGATCTATCTGAAGATGGTGTCGTTCTAGCAGTCGCAACTGTTGACTTCAAGTCTAAAATGATCTTGTCTGGTCCAGATATCCTCAGCCGAGGCTTTGTCTACATGAGAGAATCTGGAGACTTGATTCGCCAAAGCCAGCGCATCCTCTTCAATGCTATTCGTATCGCATTGAAAAACAAAGATGCCAGCATCCAATCTGTCAATGGTGCTATCGTCAACGCTATTCGCCCCTTCCTCTATGAAAATACGGAACGTGAACCGATTATTATCCCGATGATCCTCACACCAGATGAAGAAGAATAAATCAACAAAACAGCCCCGTCTTCGGAGCTGTTTTTTCTATGCTTTCTTTTCTTGATTTTTAGAAATACTACGATTTTTACCTTCCAGATACACCATCAAAATAGAAATATCTGCTGGATTTACTCCCGAAATACGGCTAGCTTGGCCGATGGTTTCTGGATTGATGAGTTTGAACTTCTGACGGGCTTCTGTCGCAATCGAGTCAATGTCATCCCAGTCGATATTGGCTGGAATGCATTTTTCTTCCATGCGTTTCATCTTGGCAACCTGATCCATGGCTTTCGAAATGTAGCCTTCGTACTTGATTTCTGTTTCAATCAATTCGATAATCTTGTCATCCAAGTCCTCTGCAGCAGGTCCGATAAAGGTCACCACATCTTGGTAAGACACTTCTGGGCGACGAAGGAATTCCTTTGCTGTCACCGCATCAGTCAATGGTTTGAAGCCCATCTCCTCAACCTTGGCATTGGTTTCCTTGACTGGCTTGAGTTTGATGCTGTCTAAACGCTTCATTTCATTGTCAAATTGATTTTTCTTGATTTCAAAACGAGCCCAGCGTTCATCATCAACAAGGCCAATCTTGCGCCCCATCTCTGTCAAACGCATATCGGCATTGTCATGACGGAGGATGAGACGGTATTCAGCACGACTGGTCAAGAGACGATAGGGTTCAATAGTTCCCTTGGTCACCAAGTCATCAATCATCACCCCGATATAACCGTCGCTTCGCTTCAAAATCAACTCTGGCTTGCCTTGGATTTTTAGAGCCGCATTGATACCAGCGATAATCCCTTGGCCAGCAGCTTCTTCGTAACCTGACGTTCCATTTGTCTGACCAGCAGTAAAGAGTCCTGAGATTTTCTTGGTTTCCAAAGTCGCACGCAACTGGTGTGGCAAGACCATGTCGTACTCAATGGCATAACCTGTTCGCATCATCTCTGCATTTTCCAGACCTTTGATGGAATGAACCAAATCACGCTGTACATCCTCTGGCAGACTGGTTGATAGACCTTGAACATAAACTTCCTCTGT
Source organism: Streptococcus sp. 27098_8_51 (assembly GCF_041432205.1). Classification (GTDB taxonomy): domain Bacteria; phylum Bacillota; class Bacilli; order Lactobacillales; family Streptococcaceae; genus Streptococcus. Next base: position 18,957 of record NZ_JAPVZE010000010.1, on the reverse strand, counting down.
ATTGCGCCCTTCTGGCTCAAGGAAAAGTTGGTGGCGTTCCTTGTCCGCAAAGCGCACAATCTTGTCCTCAATTGACGGACAGTAACGAGGTCCCACTCCCTTGACCACACCTGTAAACATAGGCGCACGGTGGAGGTTGTTTTGGATAATCTCATGACTGGTACCATTAGTGTAGGTCAACCAGCATGGCACTTGATCCTTAACATAGTCCTCATCACTTGAGGTATATGAGAAGTGATTAGGTGCTTCGTCTCCTGGTTGGATTTCTGTCACATCGTAATTGATAGAAGAAGCCTTGACACGTGGAGGTGTCCCCGTCTTGAAACGACCAATTTCGAGTCCCAATTCCTTGAGGTTATCAGCTAGGTTAATAGAAGCTAGGCTGTGGTTAGGGCCAGACGAGTACTTGAGGTCTCCGATGATGATTTCCCCACGGAGGGCTGTTCCTGTGGTTACAATAACCGCTTTTGCTCCATACTCTTGATGGGTAGCTGTACGCACACCGACAACTTTGCCATCTTCGACCAAAATCTCATCAATCATAGTCTGACGAAGGGTGAGGTTGTCTTGATTTTCGACGGTTTTGCGCATCTCCTTAGAGTAAAGTTCCTTGTCAGCCTGCGCACGAAGGGCACGGACAGCTGGCCCCTTCCCTGTGTTGAGCATCTTCATCTGGATGTAAGTCTTGTCAATGGTTTTAGCCATCTCGCCACCAAGTGCATCCACTTCACGCACGACAATCCCCTTGGCAGAACCACCAATCGAAGGGTTACAAGGCATGAAAGCCAGCATTTCGATGTTGATGGTCGCAAGCAAGACCTTACAGCCCATACGGCTGGCAGCTAGAGATGCCTCCACCCCAGCGTGCCCCGCACCGATTACAATAATATCGTATTCTTCCGTAAAATTATAAGTCATTTCTTAACCTTTCAAAAATTTCTCGCAAATAAGGAACTAACTTCTCCTCCTCTAGAGCTTGATTCAGAGTAACCCATTTAAAGTGTGTATGCTCTTCAGGATCTAATCTGATAATTGGCTTCTCCCCAACCCACTCTGCTTTATAAACTAAGCGAGTAAAAACCATATCCTTAGAGGTATCCAGTTGACTATCTTCGTGAAGAAGTTTGAGCGAACTGCTATCTAGCCTAACTCCCGCTTCTTCAATGCATTCTCTAAGAGCACCATCTCGCGGAAGTTCACCCTTTTCAACCCTGCCACCAGGAATATCCCAGTAAGTTGGATAAACGTTGGGTTCTCCTCTTTTAATTTCCGAACGCTGAATGAGCAAATAATCACCACCACTATGAACAAGTACATGGGCAATAAGCTTAACCATCATTTTCTCTCCTATTCCTCAAGATGAATGTGTTTTAGTTGGCCGTTCCATTCTGGTAGGGCTGTTTTTAAAAAGGCTGGAACTAGCTGGATATTCTGGAGCTGATCCAAATCAATCCACTCACAAGGTTGCCTTTTCTCATCTTCCTGCATGGTCAATGGAGCTTCTTCAAGCAAATTCACCAGGTAATGAAACTCGATGTTGTGATAGGAAACACCGTCCTGTTCAAAACGATTTTCAACCACGAAAGCTAGCTGCCCAGCTTGAGCTTTGACACCTAGTTCTTCCTTCACTTCACGGACTACCGCGTCTTCCGTGCTTTCATTGACTTGAATCGCACCGCCGATAGTGTAATATTTACCCTTGTCTTTAGTAACTAGGAGCTTGCCATTTTGGAGAATCAAGGCTGCCGCCCGAACACCAAAGACCGTGTCTCCCACTGTTGTCCGAAAGTCTTGTTGAGTCATTTTTGTCCTTTCCCCTAAACGACACAAAAACAGTCAAAACTCCAAAGAAGTGCAGGACAAAAAAGCCTGCAACATCCATGAGCTTTGACCATCATTTCTATTGCTTTTATTATTGTAGCAAATTGAGAAAATTTGTCAATCTAAATGTACTATAATTGGCGAATCGCTTCAAAAGCTCCTTTGTCAATCTCGACTGGGTCAGAGAAGGCATCCAGAACAATCCCTCTCACCGGAAACTCCCCTATCTCTTCCGCAACAGATAAACAGTCCGTAAGAGGTAATTGCAACCAGGAAAAACGGTCATAATAGTCCCTGGGAATATCTTGTTCAGTTAAGAAACAAGGATAGAAGTAGTCGTCTCCCTTTCGCAGAATATCCGGTTTTAGTCGTACCCCTTCTTGTTCATCACTCTCATCCAGAAGATTCGGATTGAAGGGGACCCAGACTTTAGCTTGTTTCAATTCCTTGAACAAGGCTTCAATTGACTCTGTCGTTTTCTCTCTCAAATACTCTTTCTTATAGTCAGAGAGGCTCATTGTTTGCTCTTTTTTAGCCGTTTTTTTCTTAAAAAACTGAAACATTCTCTTTCCTCTTAGAAAATCTTAAATGTACTGACAAACCTGTCCATCGCGGTAGGCATTGTCAATCAAACCGCCACCGAGACACTCTTCGCCATCGTAAAAGACAACTGCCTGTCCTGGTGTAATCGCACGTTGTGGTTCCGCAAAGATAACTTCTGCCTTGTCTCCTTTGACATGAACTGTTACCTTAGAGTCAGGTTGACGGTAGCGGAATTTAGCCGTACATTCTAGTGTAAATTCCTCTGGCATCTCACGAGTAAAGTGAACTTGACTGGCCTCTAGGCTTGTTGACATAAGCGAATCATGATAGAAACCTTGGCCGACATAGAGGATATTTTGGCTCAAATCTTTTCCGACAACGAACCAAGGGGCATTGTCACCGCCGTGTTGCCCACCGATACCGAGTCCGCCACGCTGACCAATCGTATAATACATAAGTCCTGCATGCTCGCCCATATCGCGACCGTCCACAGTCATCATGCGACCAGGCTGAGCTGGCAGGTAGTTACTGAGGAAGTTTTTAAAGTTCTTTTCTCCGATAAAGCAAATCCCTGTCGAGTCTTTCTTCTTAGCAGTCGCAAGGCCTGCCTCTTCTGCGAGTCTGCGAACTTCAGGCTTTTCCAAATGTCCCAAGGGGAACATGGTTTTTTGGAGTTGTTCTTGCGAAAGTTGACTGAGGAAATAGGTCTGGTCCTTGCCATTGTCCACGCCACGAAGCATGTGAACAATGCCATCCTCATCACGCGCCACTCGAGCATAATGCCCAGTCGCTACATAGTCTGCACCCAAGGTCATGGCATAGTCCAAAAAGGCCTTGAACTTGATTTCCTTGTTGCACATAACATCTGGATTTGGCGTGCGCCCTGCACGGTATTCCGCTAGGAAATACTCAAAAACGCGGTCCCAATACTCTTTTTCAAAATTGACAGAGTAGTAAGGAATGCCGATCTGGTCTGCCACCGCAGCCACATCCTTGTAATCTTCGGTCGCCGTACAGACGCCGTTTTCATCTGTGTCATCCCAGTTCTTCATGAAGATACCGATCACATCGTAGCCCTGCTCCTTGAGCAAGAGAGCCGTCACCGACGAATCAACACCACCACTCATCCCCACGACAACACGTGTTTTAGAGTTATCACTCATGGTAAGTCTCCCATCTATTCGTTTATTCATACCCTTCAAAATTCTATTTATTATGACTTTCAAAAGAATTTCTTTGAGTATCGTCTTTTCGTTTGCTTTTAGGAGTAAAATGGTCTGGGAGACCATTTTAGCCTATCATCTTAAAATGAAAATATGATAGGCAACGAGTCGCAGGCATAACTTGAGTTCGCTCAATCAGTCTGGGAGACTGATTGAGGTTATAAATCAGACAAGCTCTGCTTGCATCTCATTTCGAGTTAACGACGTAATAAAAGATAAACGAAATGACTAGTTCACGATTGAAGGTCGTGTGTGCTTCAACGATTGAAGGTCGCTTGAGCAGTATTCATTATAACACGCTTGGTTAGAGAAGACAAGAAAGAGGTTGATAAATCACCTCAACCTCTCTTTCTTCCTTTGCAAACGAATCAATTTTCCCCTTTAAGTTCTTTCTTCGCTTGTTCTATCTGGTATTTCACTTGCTCAAAGCCGGTTCCTCCTAAGGAATTCCGTCTCTGAACAGCGGTTTCTGGGCGCAAGTAGATATAAATATCCTCTTCAATCAAGGGATGGTAGACTTGCAACTCCTCCAAATCCCAATCTTGGATGTTTTTACCATGCTTGATAGAGTCTAGAACCAATTTCCCTACTATTTCATGCGCTTCTCTAAAGGGAAGACCTTTTTCTGCCAAATAATCTGCCAGTTCGGTCGCATTCGAAAAATCATTCTCTGTGGATTGCTGCATTTTGGCCTCATTAACCTGCATGCTCGATAGCATACCTGCCAGCACATCCAGAGAATTCAAAATCGTTTCTACTGTATCAAACATGCCTTCCTTGTCCTCTTGCAAATCCTTATTGTAAGCCAGAGGCAAAGACTTCATGACGGTCAATAGTCCAAGCAAGTTCCCGTAAACCCGTCCTGTCTTCCCTCGAATCAATTCGGCCATATCAGGATTTTTCTTCTGGGGCATGATAGACGAACCCGTTGAAAAGCTATCAGACAAGCTAATGTACTGATACTCAAAACTGCACCAATTGATGATTTCCTCACAAAAACGACTCATATGCATCATCAACATGCTGGCATTTGACAGAAATTCTAAGATAAAATCACGGTCACTCACTGCGTCCAAGGAATTGGTATAGGGTTGTTGGAAGCCCAATAAATCACTCGATAATTGACGATTGATTGGAAAAGTTGTCCCTGCCAAGGCAGCCGCACCCAGGGGAGATAGGTCCGTATGTTTCAAGTTAAATGCAAAGCGCTCGCTATCCCTTTGGAACATATTATAATAAGCCATGAGATGATGGGCAAAACTAATCGGTTGGGCATGTTGCAAATGAGTATAACCTGGCATGATGGTTTCCACATGTTTTTCAGCCAAATCCAGCAAAACACTGTTCAGATTCGCCAACTTATCCAAGACATGGCCAAGCTGCTCCTTTAGATATAAGTGCATATCCGTTGCGACTTGGTCATTCCGAGAACGAGCCGTGTGTAGTTTCCCAGCCAGAGGACCAATTTTCTCTGTCAGCAACACTTCCATATTCATATGAATATCTTCATTTGCAATATCAAAATGAAGCTCTCCTGCCTCTAAATCTCGCAACAAAGCTTGCAGACCATCTTGGATCTGCTCTGCCTCTTCCAAGCTTAAAATGCCAGTCTGTCCTAGCATTTGAACATGAGCTAGGGAACCCATCAAATCAAATTTTGCCAGCTGGTGGTCAAAAGAAATACTCGCACCGAACTGTTCTACCCAATCTTCCACAGTGCCTTCAAATCGACCACCCCATAATTTTGTATTTTTCGGCATATCCTGTCGTCCCTTTCTATCGCGTCACTACTCAACATTTTTCTGAACTTCTGAATAAACCTTAGTCGGAAGCCCCCAAAGCTTGATAAATCCAACAGCCGCATCTTGGTCAAAAGTATCCGCACTAGTATAAGTCGCCAAATTTTCATCGTAAAGAGAATTTGGTGATTTCCGAGCCACTACCTGGGCGTTCCCCTTATAGAGTTTAACTTTTGCAGTTCCATTGACAACTTTCTGTGTCTCCTTGATATAGGCAATCAAAGCCTGAGTTGCTGGGCTAAACCACAAAGCATTATAGATGAGATTGGACAACTCATTTTCGATAATAGGTTTGAAATGAGCCACTTCTCTCACAAGAGTCAAGTCTTCAATCTCCTTATGAGCTGCCAATAAAGTCACAGCGCCTGGGCACTCATAAATCTCTCTTGACTTAATACCGACTAGGCGATTTTCCACATGGTCAATACGACCGACACCATGTTTGCCCGCAATTTCATTTAGCTTTTGAATCAAATCCGCTACTTTCATCTTCTCACCATTGAGGGAGATGGGCACCCCGCAGCTAAACTCAATGTCAATAAATTCTGGACTGTCTGGTGCCTCTTCCGGCGAAGATGTGATTCCAAATGCTTCTTCTGGCGCTTGGTTCCAAGGGTTTTCCAAGACACCACATTCATTTGCACGTCCCCAAAGATTTTGATCGACAGAGTAAGGATTGTCAAGGTCAGCAGGAACTGGAACACCGTTTTCTTTGGCATATTGGATTTCTTCTTCACGAGACCATTTCCACTCACGAACAGGCGCAACTACTTTTAAATTGGGATCCAAAGCCGCAATAGAGACTTCAAACCGAACTTGGTCGTTTCCCTTACCTGTACAACCATGAGCAATTGTGGTTGCCCCCGTCTGATGAGCTATCTCAACTAGTTTTTTTGAAATAAGAGGGCGACTCAGAGCAGATACCAAGGGATACTTCTGTTCATAGTAGGCATGAGCCTGAAGGGCCACTAAAACATAGTCATTAGCAAATTCTTCCTTAACATCAATGACATAAGACTCAACAGCCCCAACCTTGAGAGCTTTATCGTGGATGAATTCCAGATCTTTTCCTTCACCCACATCCATACAAACAGCAATCACATCATAGTCTTTTTTTAACCATGTAATAGCAACTGATGTATCCAATCCACCTGAATAGGCTAAAATGACTTTTTCCTTACTCATTTCTCATCCTTCTTTCTATTTTTCGATAGAGGCTTTAAAAGCATCGTCAATCAATTTGTCCAACTCCCCAGAATCCTTCAACTTCTGGATGGTTTTGTCAACCGCCTCTTTTAATTCTTTACTGTCTTTTTTCATCGCAACAGCGTAGGAATCTTCTTTGTCATTGTCAAAATCAAACTCAGCGATGGCTAGGTCTGGATTATTCTCTATAAATCCTTTCGCCACTGGTTCCTCAAAGATAACCGCATCCAGTTGCCCTGATTTCAAATCTGTTATCAAATTTCCATTTTTAGGAAGTGAAACGAGAGAAGCATTCTGCAAGGTTTCTTTGGCCAGAGTTTCCTGGATAGAGCCTTTCTGCGCTCCAACCTTTTTCTGAGCCAAATCCTTGACTGATTGGTAATTCGTTAATTCAGATTTTCTTACGATAACCTTATTTTTCGAAGTGTAGTAGGGAATTGAAAAATCGTAAACTTGACTTCTCTCCTCCGTTTTAGAAACACCTGATATGGCAAGATCGGCCTTGCCTGAATCAAGACTAGCCAGTACATTGTCAAAACTCATTGGAGAGAACTCCACTTCTACACCTAGTTCCTTTGCGATGGCTTTGGCTAGCTCAACATCTGAACCTACAATCTGATTTTTCCCATCGACCAATTTCTGATATTCAAATGGAGCAAACTCTGGATTTAGGGCCACCACCAATTTTCCTTTAGCCTTAATGGCTTCAACACCTTGGGATTGAGCGTTACTACAAGCAAATAATAAGGGAAACATAAGCAAACCAAACATCGTCATCAACACCTTCTTCACTTTATTCATAGAAGAGCCTCCTTTTATTTTTATACTTTATTGTTGTATAAATAATACTCCTCTCATTTTCGTTTGTCAAGAAAAAACTGTATTTTATTTCATTTAAATCAAGAAAAAGCTTATTATATGATATATTCTTACACATAATAAGCTTATTTATGCTATTTGAGTTTTAAAACAATTTGAAGAATTTTGTCGGAATTATACAAATAGAGCATTGCTGAGAAGCTCGTTTCGCTTTTTGTTCTAGAGAAACAAAAAAGAGCCCTAAAGGACTCTTGTATTCTTAATACCAACCGTTGTTAAGCCAGAAGTTCTTGGCAGCTGTCCATGAACCGTAACGTCCTGCAACGTAGGCATCTGCTACACGTTCTTGGTTTTCAGCTGAGTAGTCACCGTTCAAGTATGAATCTGTCAATTGGTAACGTCCGATGTAACGTCCGTTTGTAGCAGTGTAGCTACCACCTGATTCTTTTTGAGCGATCCATTCTTTGGCTTCTGCTTCAGAACCACTTACAGTAGAAGCTGCTACAGTGTTGCTTTCTGCTGCTGGAGCCGCTGGTGTAGCTGGCGCTTCATAGGTTGTTGTTTCAGTTACTTCTTCTGCAGCTGCTGGTGCTTCATAAGTTGTTGTTGAAGCTGCAGCGGTTGCAGTTGCTGTCGATGGAGCTGTTCCTTCGATAACCAAAACTTGGTCAACAAAGATAAGGTGAATATCTTTGATGTTGTTTTTTGCTGCCAATTTTTCAACAGTTGTGTTGTACTTCTCAGCGATTTCTGAAAGAGTATCACCTGATTTAACTGTGTAAGTTACAGTTTCTTGGGCAGATGCAAGTGATGGAGCAAAGAAAGCAAGCAAAGCTGCTACTCCTGCGATAGTTGTTTTAATTTTTTTAGTTGTTAATGACATATCTAAAAATTCTCCTTCCATTGGATATATCTATGATACCTTTTAAATGTTACCGTTGTTTAACGGTTTTATGTAGAAATATTACAAAAATGTTTTATATTTACCGTTTTACAGAGGTTTTTGTCACAAAAGACCTTATTTTATACTATCTTTAATCATTTTAAGCTTTTGATAAGGGAAATAAGCGCAGCGGTCCATTCTTTGATATAATAGATATAAGAATCTTTGTAAGGGGAAACAGATGCACTCACTTCGTTTTCAATCTGTCTTTGATATTATCGGACCAGTTATGATTGGCCCATCAAGTAGCCATACTGCTGGAGCTGTTCGCATCGGAAAAATCGTCTCTTCCATCTTTGATGATACGCCGACAGAAGTCGAATTCCAATTATTTAACTCATTTGCCAAAACCTACCGTGGTCATGGAACGGACCTTGCTCTCGTCGCTGGTATATTAGGTATGGATACGGATGATCCTGATATTCCAAATAGCCTAGAGATTGCCCATAAACGTGGTATCAAGATTGTCTGGACCATTCAGAAAGACAGCAATGCCCCTCATCCTAATACCACTAAAATTACTGTGAAGAATGAACACAAATCCATTAGTGTGACAGGAATTTCCATCGGTGGAGGAAATATCCAAGTTACGGAACTTAACGGCTTTGCTGTCTCTCTCAACATGAACACACCGACCATCATCATCGTGCATCAAGATGTTCCAGGTATGATTGCCCATGTTACTGAAGCCCTCTCTCGTTTCGATATCAACATCGCTCAGATGAATGTGACTCGAGAAAAAGCTGGAGAAAAAGCCATTATGATTATCGAAGTCGATAGTCGAAGTTGCGAAGAGGCGATTGAAGAAATCCGAAAAATCCCTCATCTCCACAATGTCAATTTCTTTAAGTAGGAGGAAACATGTTTTATTCTATCAAAGAATTGGTCGAGCAGGCGGATCTAGACTTCCAAGGAAATGTCGCCGAACTCATGATTGCGACAGAATATCAACTAACTGGTCGGGAACGGCCAGAAGTTCTCCTCCTCATGGAACGCAATCTAGAAGTCATGAAAGCCTCTGTCGAGCTCGGTCTCAGTGAAAATAAATCCCGTAGTGGCCTAACGGGCGGAGACGCGGCCAAACTAGACCGCCATCTCAAAAGTGGCAAGGCCTTGTCGGACTTTACCATCCTATCAGCAGCCCGTAATGCCATCGCGGTCAATGAACACAATGCGAAGATGGGCTTGGTCTGCGCTACCCCAACCGCAGGAAGTGCTGGCTGTCTGCCAGCCGTTCTCACTGCTGCTATCCAAAAATTAGACCTTAGCCACGAAGAACAGCTGGATTTCCTCTTTGCTGCTGGTGCCTTTGGACTAGTCATCGCAAACAACGCTTCTATCTCAGGCGCTGAAGGTGGCTGCCAGGCCGAAGTTGGCTCTGCCTCTGCCATGAGTGCCGCAGCCTTGACCTTGGCTGCAGGTGGAAGCCCCTATCAGGCTAGTCAAGCCATTGCCTTTGTCATTAAAAATATGCTGGGCCTCATCTGTGACCCCGTCGCTGGTTTGGTCGAAGTTCCCTGTGTTAAGCGCAATGCCATGGGAGCTAGCTTTGCCTTTATCGCAGCAGACATGGCCTTGGCAGGTATCGAGTCTAAGATCCCTGTTGACGAAGTCATCGATGCCATGTACCAAGTCGGATCGAGTCTTCCAACTGCCTTTCGTGAAACAGCTGAGGGTGGACTCGCCGCTACACCTACTGGTCGCCGCCTACAAAAAGAAATCTTCGGAGAATAAGCTTATCTATATCTATTAGGAGAAACTATGCCCTCTATCTCAGCAATCTTTTTTGATCTAGACGGAACCCTGGTTGACAGTTCCCTCGGGATCCACAATGCCTTTACCCATACCTTTAAAGAACTAGGAGTTCCAAGCCCTGATGCCAAAACCATTCGTGGTTTCATGGGACCACCCCTTGAAAGTAGTTTTGCAACATGTCTTCCCAAGGAACAAATCTCAGAAGCTGTTCAAATCTATCGTTCTTACTACAAGGAAAAAGGAATCCACGAAGCGCAACTCTTCCCCCGAATAACGGAATTGCTTCAAGAGCTTTCGCAAAACTACCCTCTCTACATCACTACAACAAAGAATACTCCTACTGCTCACGATATGACTAAAAATCTGGGAATCCATCATTTCTTTGATGGCATTTATGGTTCTAGTCCTGAAACACCACACAAGGCAGATGTCATCCGTTACGCCTTGCAAACGCATCAACTCCATGCAGACCAAGTCCTCATCATTGGGGATACCAAGTTTGATATGATTGGAGCCCAAGAAACTGGCATTAAAAAGTTCGCTGTTACTTGGGGATTTGGAGAAGAGGCTGATTTGCTCAGCTATCAACCTGACTGGATTGCCCGTACCATTGATGATATCATTAAGCAACTATAAATAATACAATATACAAAAATACTCCTAACGCTAGTGAACTAGGTTGAGGAGTATTTTTTTATATCTTGTTACTATCAGAAGGAATCAACTCCATGCTTAAGCAGTAATTTGATCCTGTTCTTCAGTATCTGCATCTTCATCCTTCTTACTTGGCCAAGCAAGCATTACAATAAGAGCAATCGGTCCAACGATAGGAACCAAAGCAATGAAGATAAAGGCCCAGTGGAAACCAGCGTCTCGTAAGCAGCGAAGCGACTCAGCCGTTTTTAAATGGAGTAGAAATATCTTAATATTTTCGTACCATTTCTTCAAACCGAGAATCTTCCGTATTCTCTTTATCTTTTTCACTATTCTCTATCACTTTTTCTCCAAATCGTTGACTTGGCATAGCGAGCATAACGAGCAGTGTTATTGCACCCAAAGGAACAAATACAATAAAAATATAGGCCCAATGGATACCCACATCTCGTAAGCGACGTACTATCAGTGCTAGTAGAGGAACAAACTCTATTATAAACAAAATAATACACATACTGAAGACCGCAATATTCCTGATGGCTTTATCAGATTCTACTCCAGTAAAAAGTGAGTAGTAGGCGGGCAAGAAAATCACCATATTTAGTAGCCAAACCCACCAAAATTCTGGACGTGTGGAACGACCAGAAAAATTCGCGTAGCCTTTGAAAAAACTCCTAATAGCAGTCAGCATACAATAATCTCCTTTTGATTTTAATACTTATTTTGCAAAGTTATGTTACCAGCTTAAAAAAGAGGTAGTTTTTAGAGTGTCTGAAATCACTCTCCTGATAGATCACATAACATCGTCCCTTGAATAGTTGCGCTTATTAATCCTTTGAAAGAGACGATGTTTTCTACTCTCTATTTATAAAAACCAGCTTTCTGATTTCCTCAGAAAACTGGCGATAGTTGTTTCATTATGAAGGTAGATGGACACTCTTACTCAGCATGGGTTGTCTCATTTGCAAAGGAAATGATTGCTTCTTTGAGCTCATCTCCGCTGAGTGAACGGAACTCTTCAATCTTTTGATCAATAGCTTCTAGCGGCATGACATTTACCTTACCAACGAAAATCTTGTCCATGACTTGGTTATCAACCAATTCGGTCGAAACCAAGAGTTCTTCATAGAGTTTTTCACCTGGGCGAATACCGACTTCAACGATTGGAATTTCACTTTCTGTGTGCCCGCTTAGAAGGACCATTTTCTTAGCCAAGTCATAGATCTTAACTGGTTTACCCATATCGAGGATAAAGACTTCTCCGTCCTTGGCATAAGCCCCAGCATGGATTACTAGACGGCTAGCCTCTGGAATGGTCATGAAGTAACGTGTCATACGGAAGTCTGTCACCGTTACAGGACCGCCTTCAGCAATCTGACGTTCAAAGACAGGAATCACACTACCACGACTACCCAGAACATTCCCAAAACGGACTGCACAGTAGGTTGATTTGCTACGTTGGTTAAAGCCAGTGACAATCAACTCTGCCACGCGCTTAGTCGCACCCATAACATTCGGTGGATTGACCGCCTTGTCAGTCGAAATCATGACCATCTTAGGTACTTTGGCTTCATCAACAGCCTTGGCAACATTGTAGGTTCCGAGAATATTGTTCTTGAAGGCTTCTTTTGGATTGCGCTCCATCATCGGAACGTGTTTGTGGGCTGCAGCATGGTAAACAATGGCTGGTTTGTACTGCTCAAACACCTGCAAGAGACGGTCATAGTCCTGAATATCTGCAATAACAGGAACATAATCAATCCCTTGGAATGTACGGATCAATTCATGATAAACGAGATAGATTGAGTTTTCACCATGTCCAAGCAAGACGATACGCTCGGGATTGAAGCGGCTAACCTGACGACAAATCTCCGAACCAATCGAACCACCAGCTCCTGTCACCAGGATGGTCTTGCCTGTAATCTCAGTACCCAGACGCGATTCATCGAGACGAATTTCCTGACGGCCCAAAAGGTCTGTGATATCAATTTTCTGGAAGCCACTGCCTGATTGATGGAGTCCTTGAACGACTGTCTCAACCTTAGGCATCTTGTAACATTTGACGCCTAGCTTATTACACATCTGCAAGATGCGTTCGTACTCTGATGGGTCAAGCGAAGGGATCGCTACGATAACACGCTCGATTTGGTGACGTTTAGCCAATTCAGGGAGATTATCATAAGAGCCCAATACTGGGATTCCACCTAGTTTTTGTCCCTTTTTCTTTTCATCGTTATCCAAAATCCCCACTAGCTCAAGGTCGCTAGTTGGATGTTGGTAGCTGTTCATAAAGAGGGCGCCACCATCACCAGCACCAATCAAGAAGGTACGACGATGTTCACCATCTCCACTACCTTGCTTACGCTTAGAATAAATCAGCTGCCAAGTGATACGAGGAAGCAAGATGAGGAAGGTACTCAACAAAATGAAGAGTACGATGAAACGGATAGAAAACAATGGAAGAAAGGCATAGCAGATTCCATAAGAAAGAACACTGCTGAGCATCACTCCGAAAAAGATTTTCATGAAATCCGTAATCTTGCTATAACGACTAATACTAGCATTTAGCCCCCAAAACGCAATCATGATTTGATAGAGGAGGAAGGCTAAAAGAGTGTAGATGACGTAATCCACAGGCGCCGGATTTATAAGGCCATAAAACAAGATATAAGATACGATGATGGAAACCACCATACTCAGAATATCAAATATCCCCCAAAATACTTGTTTTTGCTGTTTATTTAAAATTTCAACCAGATCAATCACATAATCTGTTAGTTTTTTATTCATAGGAATTTACTCCCCCTTAAAAGAGTCAGATGATACTGTTGTTATGATAACCTGAATCATTCAGTCTATCGGGGCTTACTTTCTCTTTCTTAAAAGTTTGACGAAGATAAACTGACGTACAAAGCCTGGACAAAGTGCAACAATGGCCTGAATGGCTACACTTTTAGCATATTCCATGTAAGAAATTTGCCCTCGCTCAAGCATCCTTTGGCGAGCTTGACGATAGAGTTTAAAGTAACGCAAGCCACCTCGACGCTCAAACATCCCTGCACCGACACGAACCTTACACAAGATTTGATCTAGGTTCCCAGTCTTGGCACCTGCAGCAATCATATTGAGCCAAAGGAGGTCATCCTCCATGTAAAGGCCGTCTTCATAGTTGCCCGCCTTGAGGACCATGTCCTTTTTGAACATGACTGTCATATGGTTAAAGGCGCTTCTCATTCTCTGATAAGCCACAATGTCTGCGTGCTGAGTTGGAACACGACGATAAGATACAATCTCATCTGGATTGTCAATGAACTCTGCGATATGCCCACCTAAGAGATCAAGATCTTCTTTCTCCATTAGCTGAAGCTGTTTCTCAAAACGATTCGGAACGGCTAAATCATCCGTATCCATGCGGGCAATAATGTCATACTGGCACTGTAAAACACCGTATCGAAGAGCCAAGCCTAAACCTTGATTTTCTTCTAAGGGGCACCGTTTAACTGGAATGTCTGACTGAGCTTCCACTTCATCTAGCACCTGATAGAGTTCGGGTGTGAGCGGCCCGTCCTCAACAAGAACAAGTTCGCTCGGTTTCAAGGTCTGGTTTTCAACACTTTTGATAGCATCTCTTAAAAACGTCGGATTTTCCTTTACATAGACCGACATCAAGACGCTGATTTTTTGCTTTTCAGGCACAGTTTTTCTCCAATGTATAGATTTCCTTCCACTATTTTATCACAAATTCTCCTAGTTTCCTATTTTTATATCAAATCAAGGAAAAATCTAGTAAAGAAATCCATCCCTTTTCACTTTATTTTCACTTCCATTGATTGATCTGTCTTGGCTGTCATTACTTGACATTATAAGGAAAAAACCTTAAAATAAGCTGTTATTAAAATCATCCTATCGAGGTTTTTATGAAAAAACAATCACTCTTTTTTGTTCTAGGAATTGTCTTAATCGGGACCGTTTTACGCTCTCCTTTTACTGCTCTTCCAACTATTTTAGGAGATATCGCTCAGGGACTAGGAGTGGAGGTTAGCTCTCTTGGGATTTTAACCAGTCTCCCTCTCTTGATGTTTGCTCTTTTCTCTGCTTTTGCAAGCCGCTTGGCACAAAAAATCGGACTAGAACATCTCTTTACTTACTGTCTCCTCCTCTTAACTGTTGGCTCTGTCATTCGTATCTTCAATCTTCCCCTTCTCTATCTAGGGACCCTAATTGTGGGAGCAAGCATCGCCATCTTCAATGTACTCCTCCCAAGTATGATCCAGGCAAATCAGCCTCAAAAGATTAGTTTCCTAACAACTCTCTATGTCACTGCCATGGGAATTTCGACAGCCATCGCTTCTTATCTCTCGGTCCCTATCACCCAAGCTAGTTCTTGGAAGGGCCTCATCCTCGTTCTCAGCTTTCTCTGTCTAGTCACTCTGCTAGTCTGGTTGCCAAATCATCGCCACAACCACTATCTAGAAGGGCAGCAAGAAAAGAAATCGAAAGAAAATATTCTAAAAAGCAAATCTGTCTGGGCTATCATTGTCTTTGGTGGTCTTCAGTCCTTGCTCTTTTATACAAGCATGACCTGGTTGCCAACTATGGCTGTTGGTGCTGGTATTTCTAATAGTGATGCGGCTCTCCTCGCTTCTATCTTCTCACTGATCAGCATTCCTTTTTCCATGACTGTTCCAAGTCTGACGACTCGTCTATCAGATGGTCACCGTCGAATCATGCTGGCAATTATCTCTATCGCTGGTATGATGGGAATTGCCATGCTCTTGTATCCAGCCAATAATTTCCTCTACTGGTTAGTTGTCCATCTCTTGATTGGAACGGCCTGCAGTGCCCTCTTCCCCTACCTCATGGTTTGCTTTTCTCTTAAAACCAGTTCTCCTGAAAAGACAGCTCAGCTATCAGGACTAGCGCAAACAGGAGGCTACATCTTGGCGGCCTTTGGTCCTGCCTTGTTTGGTTATAGTTTTGAACTTTTTCAATCTTGGATCCCAGCTGTCCTTGCCCTTCTAGCCATCGATATCATCATGACCATCTCACTCTTTATGGTGGATCGGGCTGATAAAATCCTCTAAACTTCTAGTTTATACTAGGAGTTTTTTTATATGTAAAATTTTTACACATATTTCTTGACAGGGCTTTCAACTTGAGATACAATATATTTGAAAAGAGTATATATAAAATTTTTATATAATATAAAGGAGGTTTCCCATGTACTTCCCAACATCCTCTGCCTTGATCGAGTTTCTCATCTTGGCTGTACTGGAGCAGGGGGATTCTTATGGTTATGAGATTAGTCAAACCATTAAGCTCATCGCCAATATCAAAGAATCTACGCTCTATCCCATTCTCAAAAAATTGGAAGCCAGTGGCTTTCTCACCACCTACTCTAGAGAGTTTCAGGGGCGTATGCGCAAATACTACTCCTTGACCAATCGGGGCGTAGAGCAGCTCGTTACTCTAAAGGAAGAGTGGACGCTCTATACCGACACCGTCAACGGCATCATAGAAGGGAGTATCCGCCATGACAAGAACTGACTATCTGACTCAGTTAGAAACCTATCTCAATAAACTGCCTGAAGCTGACCGCATCGAAGCTATGGACTACTTTAAGGAACTATTTGACGATGCAGGTTCAGAGGGCGAAGAGGAACTCATTGCCAGTCTGGGAACTCCAAAAGAAGCTGCCCATGATATCCTTTCTGATCTTCTCGACAAGAAAGTCAATGAAGCCCCTGCTCAAAAGAATGATCGCCAACTGCTACACATTGCCCTCCTGGCTCTGCTAGTAGCTCCTATCGGAATTCCGGTCGGGATCGGCATTCTCATGGCCATCATCGGTATTTTTATCGCAGCTGTCTCCGTCATTCTAGCCTTTTTCACTGTTTCGGTGACGGGTATCCTGCTAGGTGGACTCTTTATCATAGAGAGCTTTAGTGTTCTGGTCGAAGCCAAATCTGCCTTTATTTTGATTTTCGGAGCCGGTTTGCTTTCTATCGGTGCTTCTTCTCTTGTTCTACTAGGTATCTCCTATGTAGCTCGTTTCTTTGGCCTCCTAATCGTCCGCTTGGTGCAATGGATTCTTAAAAAAGGAAAGAGAGGTGACAGACATGCGTAAATTGACGAAAGGATTTCTCATCTTTGGTGTGGTTTCTACAATCCTTGGTTTTATCATGATTATTGTAGGCGCCCAGTCCAATGGTATTCAAAGTTTGCTTGCCATGTCAAAAGATCCCGTCTATGACAATCGTATCGAAGAAGTGACCTTTGGAAGCGAAGTGGAAAAACTTGATTTAACCCTTGAAGAACACAGCCTAACCATCACAGAGTCTGTAGATGACAAGGTCCATATCACCTATCATCCTTCGGTGTCTGGTCGTCACGATTTGACTACTGGTATGAGTGACAAAACACTGAGCGTCACTGACAAACAAGCCTCCCAACATCGTTTTCTCGGTTCAGGAATCGAAAGCCTACTTCGTATTGCCAGCAGTTATTCTCACCGTTTTGACGAAGTCATTCTCTCCCTACCTAAAGGAAGAAAGCTACAAGCTATCACCGTCTCAGCCAATCGTGGACAAACTAATATTCGTCAAGCCAATCTTGAAAATGCAACAATCAAAGCAAAAGGATATCTCTTAAGACTAACAGAAAGTTCTATCAAGAACAGCACACTAACGACACCTCATATCATCAATATCTTTGATACCGAATTGACAGATAGCCAGGTCAAGACGGAGGGGGGACACATCTATGCTGAAAATATTCATGTTCACGGTAAGGTTGAGCTAGAGGCCCATTCCACTCTAAACCTCATTCTCTCCCAGAAAGATACTGACCGTATCAATCTAGATCTTTCTTCTCAGCATGGTGGTATCTATCATAAACCCAAAGAAGAACATCGTGGACAAAAAGAGAATCAACTTGCCAACCCTTATAAAACTGAAAAAGCAGATATCAAAGATCTACTCATTGCAAAAGCCAATCAGGATATCTACCTACCCAAGGAAGAAGAATACTCTGCTCCACCTAGCAACCATTGACAAAAACGCTTTCATCTGCTAGTCTAAAGATAGAAAACGACCATAAAAAAGGAGGTTCCACCATGACACAAGAATGGTTTGAAAGTGCCGATCTTGAGAAGAAATCACCTCAGACGAAATCAGAAGTCCAACCCGACGAGCCAGAGACTTCAGAAACTGTGGAAACTGAACCACAAGTAAGCGAAGAAACTTCTGTCTCACCTAAAGAGATGGAAACCCACGAGGAGAAAGCTCCCGAAATGACTGAGGAAACCCAAACCGAGGAAGAGGGAGAAGGGAAAGCTGAAGAGGAACACAAGCAAGAAAACCCTACAAAAGAGAAAAGTATCCTCAGCAAGGCTTTAGAAAGCCCCTATATCCCAGATATTGACCCTCGTAAAACAGCCAGATTCAAAGAAGAAATCGCACTATTTTGGACTTGGCTGCTGGATGCTATCCAAGAACCAACTGCCAGCAAGACTACGGACCAAAAGCATCGTTACAGTGTCTTTGCCCTGCTCACTTTGCTGTCTTCGATTAACCTTTTCTTTAGTATCTATCATATCAAGCACCTCTACTATGGCTATATGGCCTCTATTGCCAATAGTTTACCTAACCAGCTCCCACCTTTGGATCTCTTTGCTGGCCTTTCTATCTTGGTCGCTAGCGCTCTATTTTACTTTTCCATCATTTTGGGAGGCTTTACTGTCCGACGTGTGCTGGATCAGGAGAGCGACTTCACATTCCAAGAAGCTTGCGATCGTTACAGCCGACTCTTTGCTATCCCGCTTGTCTTAACGGCTCTAGCAAGTTTCTTTGCACTTTTTGGCGGCTTGCGATTCGCTGGCATCCTCACTCTTCTAAGCATGACCATCTTTGCCCTTGGCAATCTCTTTGTGATTAGCAAGCCAAGTAAGGCTAGTAGCCTTGACCCATTTTATCGTTTCTTGCTAGCTGTCTTACTTGATGGCGCTATTCTCTTACCCTTCTTCATTGCAGAGCTCGCGCTGACAGTTGACTACCTTCGCATCCTGACATTCTTTTAACCAAAATCCCTGCCATTTGTTAATGACAGGGATTTTTATGTTTACTCTTTTTTTGAACCGTGTCTACTTGACGGCTGCCAATTCCTCAAAATTTTTTCCCAAAATGGCTTGTACTTC